>CALVMA010000142.1 GCA_944341655.1 uncultured Clostridia bacterium
AGCCGCGCGATTTTTTAAGGCGTGCCCTCTTTATCGTGCGGCGAGGGAGAAATCGCCGCAGAGGACGCTTTCGCGTCCGAACGGCGGTGTCGCCCTCAAATCACGGAAAAAATTTTCATCAGCTTGAAAATTTTTTCGTGAACCCCTAAAAATCTCGGCGCGTTCCAAAATCACACTTTTGGATAAGCGCACCCTGTTTGCCGCATGCCTGCGGCTCATCGCAAGAGGGTGAAGCCGCGCGATTTTTTAAGGCGTGCCCTCTTTATCGTGCGGCGAGGGAGAAATCGCCGCAGAGGACGCTTTCGCGTCCGAACGGCGGTGTCGCCCTCTGATCACGGAAATTTGTTTCGTCAGCTCGAAACAAATTTCGTGACCCCCTCAGTTCACCGTATCCCCGCCCAGCTTGCTCTCCACTTCGGAAAGTTTGACCGAAACGATCTTGGATACGCCCTTTTCTTCCATGGTCACACCGAACAGGCAGTCCGCTTTTTCCATGGTCGGCTTGCGGTGCGTGATGACGATAAATTGCGTTTCTTTGGCGAACTTTTTCAAAAACTGCGCAAATTTATCGACGTTCGCCTCGTCCAACGCCGCTTCGATCTCGTCGAGAACGCAGAAGGGCATGGGCCGCAGCATCAGGATCGCGAACAGGATCGCGATCGCCGTCAAAGCGCGCTCGCCGCCCGACAACAGCGAAATTTTCGTAAGTTTCTTGCCCGGCGGGCAAGCCACGATCTCCACGCCCGCATTGAGCGGGTCTTCGCATTCGGAATAATCCATTTCCAGCTCCGCCCTGCCGCCGCCGAACAGTTCTTTGAACAATTTCTTGAAATTTTCGTTGATCTGGTTGAACCCCTCGTCGAACTGCTTTTGCATTTCGCCTTTCAGCTCTTCCAGGGCCGCCGTCGTATCGTCGATGCCCTTCTGCACGTCGTCGCGCTGCGCGGTCATCTCCTGATACTGCGCGTTGAGCGTTTCGTATTCTTCCAGCGCGTTGTGGTTGATCGCGCCGAGCGCGTTGATCTCGCGCTTTAAGCGGTTGACGGACGTCTGTCCCTCCCGCACGTCGAACGTTTCGTCCTTATAGGCAAGACAGCTTTCGTAATCCAGCTGGTATTCCTCGTCGATGCGCGCCTGCAAATTTTCCAGCTCGGAATCGATCTTGGTCAGCTCGATCTCCTGCTTGTGCCGCTCCTCGCCCTCGCGCTCGATGCGTTCGTTGACCGAACGCGTATCCGCCATGATGCGTTCCAGTTCCGCGTTCAATTCTTCCTTTACGCGCAGCTGTTCGTCCTTTTTCGCGCGCAGGGCGTTCAGCTCCTCGCGCTGTTCGGGCGTGAGCGCCGCCTTTTCCGCCATCTCTTCCAGATCGACGATCGTCGCGTCGATGTTGCCGATGTTGGCTTTCGCATCCGCAATGCGCTTTTCCAGATCCTCGCGTTCGCGGTCCAAACGGGCGATGTCGTTGTTGTCCGCCTCCGCCGCCGCGCGGTATTGCGCGATGTACACCTGCAACACGTTCTGCCTGAGGTTGCGCTCGCCCAATTCCGATTTGAGCTTGTCGTATTCTTCCTTGCGCCTGTCCGATTCTCCCTGCGCGTCCGATTTGAGCCGCGCGATCTGCGCCTGCCCCTGTGAAGAGGTGGAGTACTCGCTGTCGATGCCCTTCATGCGCTCGTACAAAACCGCCATCGACTCGTTCTGCATTTTCAGATCCGCCTCGTCCTCGGCGATCTTCTGCGCCAGCGTTTCTTTCTTTTCGGACAAAGCCGCGATTTTGGAACGCGCTTCCTGAAAGCTCTCGCGCAGGCTTTCCAGCGCGTCGAGCTGTTTCTGTTTTTCCTCTTCCAGCGCGGCGCGCTGTTTCGTGAGCGCCTCGCGCTCCTTTTCCGCCGCCGCGATATCCGCTTCCGCCTGTTCGATCCTGCGCTCGTTGGCGAGGAAATTCCCTCCGCCTTCCCTGCGCGATCCGCCCGTCATCGAACCGCTCGTCGAGATCACGTCGCCGTCCAGCGTCACGATGCGGAACGCGTGCGGGTATTTTTTGGAGATCTCCGTCGCGTTGGCGATGTTGTCCGCAACCAGCGTGTTGCCGATCAGGTTGTAGATGACGTTGTCGTAATATTTGTCGTAGCGCACCAGCTCGTTGGCGAGCCCCACCGCTCCGTTTTCTTTGAGCGCTTTGCGCGTGTAATCGGTTTCGTAATGCGGTTTGAGCGATTTGACGGGCAAAAAGGTGACTTGTCCGCCCTTCGTGCGCTTTAAATATTCGATGAGGTAGCGCGCATCGTCCGCCGTCGCGGTGACGATGTTCTGCATCGCGCCGCCGAACGCCGTTTCGATGGCAACTTCGTATTTTTCGTCGCACTTGACGATGTCGGCGATGACGCCTTTGATCCGCCCCGAAAGGTCGGCGCTCCTGCGCGCGTCGCCCATGAGCTTCTTGACGGAAAATTTATACCCCTCGAAATCGTCCTTGACGTTTTTATAAAACCGCTTGCGGTCTTCGAGCGCGGAAATGCGCGCGTTCAGACGGAACAGCGATTCGCTCGCTTCGTCCGCCTGCGCGTTGACCGTTACGATCTCCTCTTCCTTGGCGGCTTTGAGTTCCTTCTCCCGCGAAACGTATTCCACGACTTCGTTGTACCAATCTTCGCACTCGGCAAGCGACTTTTTATCCGCTTCCAGCTGCGCGGAGATCTTCTCCGCCGCCGCCGCAAGCTCGGAAATGCGCTCCTCTACCGCCTCTTTTTTCGCGGAAAGGGTACCGATGTTGCGGTTGATCTCCGAAAGGTTTTCCAGACGGTCGATCGCGCTCTTTTGCGATTCGTCGTTCCATGCCTCGTACTCGGAGAGCTTTTCGCCCAGTTTCGCCACTTCCTCGGACAAAGTCGCCGATTCGCGGCGGGAATCCGCGATCTTCTTTTCGTAATCCGCCGCGCTCTTTTGCGCGGTTTCCCGCTCTTTCGCGATCGCCGCAAGACGCAGACCGCCCTCTTCCACCGCTCTTTCTTCGGAGTTTTTCTGTTCCTTGAAAAACGCTATGCGTTCGCGGATGACGTTCACGTCCCCCTCTTTCTTTTGCAGATCCACCGTGTATTTTAAGATCTGTTCGTTGAGCTCCTGCAAAAGCACGTCACTCTCGGAAATGCGGCGGCGGTCGTCGTTGTACCGCTCGTCCAGCCGCTCCGCTTCCTCCCTGCCCGCCGTAATGCGCGCCTGGATCCGTTCCAGCGCCGCATTGATCGCCGCACGCGCCGACTCGGCATTGTCATGCTTGTAAATGTACAGGTTGATCTCGCTGTGACGGAGCGCATCGTACAGTTCGCGGTATTTTTTCGTCTTTTCCGCCTGCCGCGCGAGCGGCGCAAGCATGTGCTCCACTTCGCCCATGCGCTGCAAAAATATGTTCAGATTGGTGTACGAATTGGCAAGCCTGCGCTCAATATCCTGCTTGCGCGACTTGAATATGACGATCCCCGTCGCCTCTTCAAAGATCGCGCGGCGGTCTTCCGGTTTGGCGTTCATGATCTGCTCGATCTTGCCCTGCCCGATGATCGAATACCCTTCCTTGCCCAAGCCCACATTGTGCAGCCTGTCGACGATATCCTTCATGCGGCAAGGCTGCTTGTTGATCAGATATTCGCTCTCGCCGCTGCGGAACAGACGGCGCGTAAATGCCACCTCGTCGTATTCGAGATCGGAAAACATATGCGTGGAATTATCAAACGTCAGCGTCACTTCGCAAAACGACTGGCTCTTCCGCGTCTGCGTGCCCCCGAAAATGACGTCCTGCATGTTCGATCCGCGCATCGTCTTCGCCGACTGCTCGCCGAACACCCAGCGGATGGAGTCCGCCACGTTGCTCTTGCCGCAGCCGTTCGGCCCGACGATACAGGTAACCCCGTTATCGAATTTTATTTCGGTCTTGTCCGCAAAGGATTTGAAACCGTTGAGTTCGACTTTCTTGAAATTCAAATCTCTATTCTCCCCTGTCTTCTTTGAACAGTTTTAAGATCGCCTGCGCCGCGGATTGCTCCGCTTCCTCCTTGCTCGCCCCCGTGCCTTGCGCGCTCCTTCCGCCCGCATGCACGCGCACCGTAAAACTGGGCGCATGATCCCTCCCCGTCCGTTCGCATTCTTCGTACGAAACAGCGTGCGGAAACCGCTCGTTGAGCTCGCTCTTGTAATCATACGTCTTTCCCGCGTACGGCATCAGCTTTTCGCGCACGAAAACACGCGCCGCTTCCATGCCGCCGTCCAGGTAAATCCCCGCCGTCACCGCCTCGAACAGGCTGGATTTGCTCTTTTTCCCCAGGTTCTGCACGCCGCCCGTGAAACGGACATACGCGATCCCCATTGCGTCCACCGCCGCTTCCAGCGGCGGCCGCGATACCGCCGAACGGCGCAGCCCCGTCATTTCGCCTTCGCTCAGCCCGCCCGCTCTGTAAAGCTCTTCCGCCACCAGAAAACCCAACAGCGCGTCTCCTAAAAATTCCAGACGCTCGTTGCTCTCGCCGCCGTGCGCGTTCGCGTACGTCGAATGCGTGAAACACGTGAGCAGAAGTTCCTTGTCCCGAAAGGTGTACCCGAGCTTTTCTTCCAGACGCACAAGATCAGTTTTCCGCACCGATCGCCTCCAGATCCGTATGCGAAAGCAGTTCCTGTATGGACGGAACAAGCCCGCTCTCCGCCGCCGCCTTCGCCTGCAAAACGGACGCACAGACGGAATCCGCCTTGCTCGAACCGTGCGATTTCACCACGACCTTCCCGATGCCCAGAAGCACCGCTCCGCCGTATTTGCTGTAATCCATCACCCGCTTGATGTTCTTGAACGCCTTTTTCATGAACAGCGCGTACCCTACTTTCGCCCAGAACGACGCCTTTATGTTCTCTTTGATGATCTTCATGAGCGCAAGAGCCGTGCCCTCCGTCGTCTTCAACGCGATGTTGCCCGAAAATCCGTCGCATACCGCCACGTCGATGCCGCCGCTCATGATGTCGCGCCCCTCCACGTTCCCGACATAATTGATCCCCGGGAGCGTCTTGAGCAGGCTGTGCGCCTCCTGGTGCAGAGGATCGCCCTTGTGATCCTCCGTTCCGTTGGTCACAAGCCCGACCCGCGGGTTCTCCACGCCCATCGTCTTCGCATACGCCGTGCCCATGAGCGCAAAATGACAGAGGTTGACGGGCTTGCATTCCGCATTCGCGCCCGCGTCGATCAAAAGCACTTTGCCCCCCGTCGCCGTGGGAAGAGCGGGACAGACCGCCGGCCGCGATATCCCGCGAATGCGCCCGACGCGCAACAGCGCGCCCGTCAGCACCGCACCCGTCGAGCCAGCCGAAACAAATCCCTGCGTTTCGTCGTCGTCTTTCAGCATTTTGAGCGCCACCACCAGCGACGAATCTTTCTTTTGACGGATCGCCAGCGTCGGCACGTCGTCATTGGTGATCACCTCCGAACAATGCACCACTTCCAGCCGCGCTTTGTCATAGGTAAGCCCCGCAAGAGTCTGCCCGACCTTTTCCCGATCTCCCGTCAGAACGACTTTCAGGTCTTTTTCCCGTTCCAGCGCCGCCACCGCGCCTTTGACGATCTCGTCGGGCGCATTGTCGCCCCCCATCGCATCCACAACTATTTTGATCATAAATGTTTCTCCGCTTGGTTTGTATTCGATCTTTTAAAATGAACTTCTTTTTGACTGCTTTCGTTCCGTATATATTGGATAAGCGCACCCTGTTTGCCGCATGCCTGCGGCTCATCGCAAGAGGGTTTTGCGTAATTCGGCGCAAGCAAAACCGCGCTTTTGCGCCCGCACCCTGTTTGCCGTGAGGCTCTTGCAGGAAAGGTGAAGCGGCGCGCGCTATTTAAAGGTGCGCCCCGATGGCGCGCCGCGAGGAAAACCTCCGCGGCCGGCGGCAAAGCCGCGTGCCCGTGGGGTTGTCTTTTAATCACGATTTTTTCTTGCGTCAGCTCGCAAGAAAAAATGTGAGCAATTATTAAAACTCCAAATTCCCCACCGTCCGCGGGTACGGCAATACGTCGCGGATGTTGGAAATGCCCGTCAGATACATGATCATGCGCTCGAAGCCCAAACCGTATCCCGAATGCACCGTGCCGCCGTACTTGCGCAGGTTGATGTAAAAATCGTAATCCTCGGGCTTGAGCCCCAGCTCTTTCATGCGCGCGAGCAATACCTCTTCGCGCTCTTCCCTCTGCGAGCCGCCGATCAGTTCGCCGATGCCAGGCACCAGCAGATCCGCCGCCGCAACCGTCTTTCCGTCGTCGTTCAGACGCATGTAGAATGCCTTGATCTCCTTCGGATAATCGGTCAGAAACACAGGCTTTTTATAGACTTGCTCGGTCAGATACCGCTCATGCTCGCTCTGCAGATCGCACCCCCAATACACGGGAAATTCAAACTTGTCCTTCACTTTTTCCAAGATCTTGACCGCCTCCGTATAAGTAAGGCGCACAAATTCGCTCTCCGCAACGTTCTTTAAGCGGTCGATCAGCCCTTTGTCCACAAAATTGTTCAAAAATTCGATCTCTTCCCTGCAGCTTTCCATGACATAGGTGATGATGTATTTGACCATCGCCTCCGCCACGTCCATGTCGCCCGCAAGATCGCAAAAAGACATCTCCGGCTCGATCATCCAGAACTCCGCCGCATGGCGCGTCGTGTTGGAACGCTCCGCACGGAAAGTCGGCCCGAACGTGTAAACATTGGAAAATGCCATCGCAAACGGCTCGACGTTCAGTTGCCCCGAAACGGTCAGGCTCGCTTTCTTGCCGAAAAAGTCTTTTTTATAATCCACGTCGCCCTTGATCTTATCCAGATCCAGCGTCGTCACCTGGAACATCGCTCCCGCGCCTTCACAATCGCTGCCCGTTATGATCGGCGTGTGCACATACACAAAACCGCGCTCGTTGAAAAATTTGTGAACGGCATACGCCGCTTCGCTGCGGATCTTGAATACCGCCCCGAATGTGTTCGTGCGCGGACGAAGATATGCGATCTCCCGCAAAAATTCCATCGAATGGCGCTTCTTCTGCAAAGGATAATCGGGCGCCGATGCCCCCATCACTTCGATTTTTTCCGCCTTCACTTCGAACGGCTGCCTGTTTTCGGGCGTCAAAACCACTGCACCCGTCACGACAAGACTCGCCCCCACATTCTGCTTTGCGATCTGATCATAATTGTCCAGCTTTTCCCGCTCGAACACCACCTGACAGTTTTTAAAAAAACTGCCGTCGTTCAGCTCGATAAACCCGAACGCCTTCGAATCGCGCAGGGTGCGCACCCAGCCGCAAAGCGTTACCGTCTTCCCGTTCCATTCCGCCGTCTGTTTGAACAGCTCGCGAATACTTGTCCTCTTCATCTCATTTCTCCGTAATTTGAATAAAATACCGCAGTTTATTTCTTAATATTGTAACAAATATTTTCGGATTTATCAAGTATAAATTTGTCGAAACCTATTCTTTTTTAAAAGACACCTTTTTTGCGTGAAACATTCCCCGCTCCGCTTCTCCCGCCGAGCAATGTCCGCCGGATCCGACCAAAACCACGGCACCGAAGCCGTAACAAACAGGACGGAAAGCGGGGCGGGCGAGCGGTGCGGGCGAGCGGTGCGGTGAGCGGTGCGGGCGAGCGGTGCGGGCGAGCGGCGCGGGCGAGCGGAGCGGGCGAGCGGCGGACGAAAAAATTGCAGAGGCGTCCTCCCGCGCAAAATATGCGCGGGAGGACGCCTCTGCATGATTTACAAAATATTTTGCGAGCCGCGGCGAGCCGAAGGCACGGATTTTGCGCGGCCGCGTTGTTTATTCCGCGACAAACGGCGGGCCGCGAAAACTTGTTTCGCGGCCCGCAGACCATCAACGGTCAGTTTATCTTTTTTTGGTAGCATTTTCTGCGTTTGACGATCTGCCGATCCATGGCGTTCCATTGCTCCTGCACCGCATTGTTCGTGACCAGCTCGGGGTTGGATTCGATATGCTCGATCTTGTCCTCGATCACGTTTTTGATGATGCGCGCCATCATGACCGAATTGACCCCCATTTTCTGGTAATCGGGATGCACGGCGATGAGCACCATTTCCAGCTCCTTCGGCTTGGAGATCGCCCCTATCAGGCGCAGGATCGTGGGGAGCGTCATGCGGCCGCCGCTCTTTTGCAGCGGTTTGCAGATGGAAGGCAGTACGACCGCCATCGCGATCACCTTACCGTCCTTATCCGCCAGCATGGAAAAATAGCGGCGGTTGATCACGGTCGCAAACTGTTTGAGAATATGATCCACCACTTTTCCGCCCACGGGCACATAGCAATCCAGCGCCGCATAGGCGAGGTTGGTCATTTCCAGCGCTTCGTGCCCGTACCGTTTGACCAGCTTGCCCAACGGCATGCTTTCCGCAAGCTCGGTCAGGTTGAGTTTTTTCTGTATGTATTCCGCGACGTGGGCGATCCGCTTGTCCAACGTTTCCGGAATGGAAAAATCGTACTCCACCCATTCGCTCTCGTCCGTAAAGCCGAGCGACGTCACCAGCTTTTCATAATACTCATAATTATAATTGGTCGCGTACGTGGCGCGGCGGTCAAAGCCGAACGTGAGGAGCCCTTCGCGGTCCTGATCGTTGAAGCCCCAGGGGCCGTGTATGGTATCCATGCCGCGCTCCTTTCCGAACGCTTCCGCGGCGCCGAGCAGAGCCGCCGCCGCTTCGGGATCGTTCTCGCAGTCAAACCTCGAAAAACGGACGCATTTCTTTCCCGCGATCTCATTGTATTTCTTCTGTATGATCGCCGCCACCCTGCCTACCGTCTTCTTCCCGCGCTTGGCAAGAAAACAAGCCATCTCGCACTCTTCCAGCATCGGGTTTTTCTTAGGGTTCAAAATATGCCGCTCGTCCGCATATACGTAGGGCACATAATTGGCACAGCCTTTATAAAGTTTCAGGGGAAAGCAGGCAAACTCACGTTTCTCTTTTGCCGATCTTACCCGTATTACGGTCACCATCTTTTCATCCTCTCTTTTCAAGCTTTCGCGATTTTTCGTCCTTTTCACGCAAAATCCGCCACTTATACCCTATATTTTATCACACTTAACAATCAAATGCAAGACGTCGGGTAGAATTTCTTGGCCGGAATCCTGCGGAATTTTTTGGATGATCCCCTGCACCGGCGCGTATCGGTCGCGCCGCAGGCACACCGAACCGATCTCCTTGCCGTCCTTTACGCGCACCAGATACCCCTCGCTCCGCAGTCCCTGCTTTTCCGCGCGCAGCACGCATTCCGCCTCTCCCTCCCGCACCTGCGGGGCGGGAGGGGCTATGGTCTCCACCACCACGCTCCTGCGCTCGTACGTTATATCCGTCTTTTCTCCGTAGATCTCGACCGTCAGCACCCCGCCCGACGCTCGCGCCAAAACGTACACCTTCCCCTTTGTCCCGTTTTTGAATTTGAGGTCACAGCCCGTGCCGCTGACCATCGCGTCGAACGACGGCTCCACGTACCCGACCGCCAGGCTGTGCGGGTGCTGTTCCACGATCGTCATGCCCGAAAGCAGCGCGGCATTGTACACCGTCGTGCTGACCTGGCACACGCCGCCGCCCACGCCCGCCTTGAATTCGCCGTCCTGAATGATCGGCGCGCTGTAAAACCCCCTCTCCTGCGTCCGCGCCCCTACCGTCGCATTGAAGGAAAACACCTCCCCGCCGCAAAGCACCGTGCCGTTGATCTTTTCCGCCGCCAGCGCAATGTTGTGCGCACGGTTGCAGCCGTCCGCGTAACGGGTGGAAAATCGGCTCAAACGCACCGCCGAGTCGCGCAGGCTCTGCTCGCTCACCCCCGCCGCTTCCTCCCGCACGCTCACTTTCACCGTCCCGCCGCCCGCTCCCAAAGCCGCCAGCACTTCCTCGCGCAAGAGCCTGCCGTCCGCATACCTGCCCTTTTCTTCCGCCTCGAACGTGAACGGCTGCTTCGACGTCGGCAAAAACGCCATGCGCGCGTTTTTGCTCTTCCGATAACAGTTGTCGCAGATGCCGCGCAGCGTATCTTCCAGATTCGTCAGCGCCAGCTGCCGCGGCAACGGGTACTCCCCCGCGCCTTTGCGCGCCTGCCGCAAGGCCTCTTCGACATCCGCACGGTAATACAGTTCGGGCGCACGGAAAATATAGCTTCTGCCCTCCGCCTCGATGCGCAGTTCCCTGGTTTCGGCGTCCGCGCGCAGCTCTTCCGACAGCCGCGCCCGCGCCGCCGCGACCGTCATGCCCGATACGTCCGTTCCGCCGATTTTGCACCCGTCGGGCATGCGCGGCGGCGCAAACGCACTCAAAAAGAAAAACGCGCCCGCGATACCCGCCGCGGACAACACCGTCCTGCATACCCGAAAACTTCCGCCCCGCATCTTTTTTCCCTCCGCTCACAGTATGCGACCGATCGCACGGAAAATTCGCTCTCTTTCGTGGAAATTTCAGGTTTTTTTCGCTTTTACGCGTTTTTCGCTGTCCTGCACCCTTGCGATCGGACTTTCTTTCCCCTATAATGCTTATACGATCGGACACAAACGCTTTTCCGTTTTTTGTCCGCTTTTTCAAAGGCAGCCGCCTGCAAACTTGCAGGCGGCTGCCTTTGAAATGCTTTTACCCGTTCCGCCGCGGGCTTTTTGCCCGCGGCGGAACGCTGCGAATCTATGAAATTTTGTACTCAGTGCCTGATCTTTCCGCCCGCGATGCGGATCTTGTTCACCGTTTTGCCGAACAAAACTTTTTCGGTGTGCGTGCAGGTCAGGACGGTCTGCACGTCTTCGATGCGGGCAAGCAGTTTGCGGCGGCGGGAAAGGTCCAGCTCGCTCATGACGTCGTCG
Organism: uncultured Clostridia bacterium; assembly: GCA_944341655.1. Classification (GTDB taxonomy): domain Bacteria; phylum Bacillota; class Clostridia; order Christensenellales; family Borkfalkiaceae; genus Borkfalkia. Next base: position 10,860 of record CALVMA010000142.1, read on the forward strand.
AGAATGAGCACGGGCGGCTCCCCCGCCGTGCGGCGGAAGATCTCCACTTCGGCAAGTTTGAGCGCCAGCGCCGCCGTCCGCGCCTGTCCCTGCGAACCGTAAACGCGCGCTTCTTTCCCGCCGATCAGAATTTTCAGATCGTCGCGGTGCGGGCCTGCGGACGTATAACCCAGCCGCACGTCCCGCTCGTAATTGTCGGAAAGTTCCTTTTCCAGCGCGGCGGCGATCTCCTCTTTGTCCGAGCCGTACCGCCGCTCGGCGGTGACTTCCAGCTTTTCCGCCCCGTCGGTGAGAAATGCGTGCATTTCGGCGGCGAGCGGCGCGAGCCGCTCCAAAAATTCGCCCCGCCGCATGATCACCTCGGCCGCGTACCGGCATAACTGCACATCCCACACGGGCAGCGTTTCAAACACCAAAGACAGATCGCGGTTTTTTAAGAGAGTGTTGCGCTGTTCCAAAATCTTGTTGTAGCGCACCAGCGCCGTATAATAGGCGCGGGAAAGCTGCGAAATGGACACATTCAGAAACCTGCGCCTTTCGTCGGGCCCGTCCTGGATCATGCGCAGCTCACCGGGACTGAAAAACACGCCGTTGAGGTTGCCCAAAAGATCGGCGTTGCGCGTGATCTTGCAGCCGTTGACGCGGATTTCCCGCTTGTTTTCGAAAATATCGGCGGACACGGACACGCTTCCGTAACGCGTTTCGGCTTCGGCCGCTATGCGCGCGCACTCCTCCCCCGTGCGGATGAGCTGTTTGTCCCTGCCCGTGCGCGGAGATACGCCCGTGCAAAGGTAAAACACCGCCTCGGCACAGTTGGTCTTGCCCTGGGCGTTCTTGCCGTACAGCACGTTGAGCCCCTCCGAAAACTCAAAGCGCTCCTCCGTATAATTTCTGAAATTTTTAAGTACCAAATTTTTTATTCGCATTCTTTCTCTGTTTTGATTTGATTTTCCGAAAATTTTATATTATAATGTTCTGTGTAAAAGTATGCCGCGCATACGGGCGCATCGCAAGCTTTGTCAACATTATAACAGATTTCGGTAAAAAGACAAAGCAAATAGAGAATTTTTACGAAAAAAGACAAAGCAAGCAGAGGTCAATCATGTCGGAAACCAATCAATTCGAATTTTTATGGAAACGGATCAGCGAAACGCTGCAGTCGACGCTGTCCCCCATTACTTACAATACTTATATCTCCAAACTTGCGCCCGTAGACATGGACGGCACCAAAATCATTCTGAGTACGGACAACGAATTTTTTGCCAACTTCATAGGCAAAAACCTCACCGAGAAAATGAAAGAGGCGTTCCGCAAATCGAATACGGGCATCACCGATTTCGAACTCGTGATCGAAGGGAGCGACGACGTCGTGTTCACGACCGAGGAGGAAGAGGAAGATTATTCGCCCACCCCCGTCGATCCGCGCTACACCTTCGAATCGTTCGTGGCGGGCAAAAGCAATGAGTTTGTCTTCGCCGCGGCAAAGGCAGTCGCGAAAAACCCGGGCGCAAACTTCAACCCGCTCTATATCTACGGCGCCTCCGGCCTGGGCAAAACACACCTCATGCAGTCGATCGCAAACTACGTCGGGCTTCACAAACCCGCCCTGCGCGTCATGTACACCACCTGCGAAAAGTTCTTCAACGAGTTCATCGACTCCATCTACCTGAAAAAGGACAACAACCGCGACATGCAGGCAAGATTCCGCAACCGCTACCGCAACGTGGACGTCCTGCTCATCGACGACGTGCAGTTCCTCGCCAAAAAACAATCGGTACAGGAAGAACTCTTCCATACCTTCAACGCCCTGCAGGCGGAAAACAAACAGATCGTCCTCACTTCGGACGTCCCGCCCAAAGAGATCGCCACCCTCGAAGAACGGCTGCGCACGCGCTTCGAAGGCGGACTCATCGCGGACATCCAGCCCCCCGATACCGAAACCAAAATCGCCATTTTGAAACAAAAGGCGTTCGAACGCAAAGCGGTGATCCCGCCCGACGTTCTCGATTTTTTGGCGCGCGATTCGGGCACCGACGTGCGCACGCTCGAAGGCAGGCTCACCAAAGTCATCTTCGCAAGCAAACTCCACGAAAAACCCGTGACGCTCGAACTCGCCGCCACCGCGCTCAACGAGGCCATCAGCGAAGAACACGAAACCGTCACGTCGGATAAGATCATTTCCGGGATCTGCGCCTTTTACAAACTCACCAAAGAAAAACTCCTCGGCAAAAGCAAGAAAAAAGAATTGGTCATCCCCCGCCAGATCTGCGCCTACCTCATGTGCGAGATCATGAACATCCCGCTCGTCTCCATCGGCGAAGCGCTCGGCGGCCGCGACCATACCACCGTCATACACTCGCGCGACAAGGTCAGCAACCTCATCAAAGTCAACGACCGCATCGCCAAAGAAGTCGAGGATATCCGCAACATCATTCTGAAACAATAAATTCTACCGAAACAAACGGTTTACATAAGCAATAAAACGTTTACCCTTCCGCGCCGCGGAAGGGTAACAAATTTTCTTTTCGGACACATCTCATGGAAGTTACCAACAAATTTTACACAACCGGATACGACGCGGTCGTCGTCGGCGCGGGACATGCGGGCTGCGAAGCCGCCCTCGCCCTCGCGCGCACCGGCATCAAAACGCTCGTTCTCTCTCTGAATCTGGACAGCATCGCCTTCATGGCGTGCAATCCGTCCGTCGGCGGCACCGCAAAGGGCCACCTCGTGCGCGAGATCGACGCGCTCGGCGGGGAAATGGGCATCAACGCCGATAAAACCGCCCTCCAGATGCGCATGCTCAACGTGGGCAAGGGCGCCGCGGTGCAGAGCCTGCGCTCGCAGGCGGACAAACACGCCTACCACGCGCGCATGAAACAGACGCTCGAAAATACTCCGAACCTGACCATCTTGCAGGGTGAAGCCGCCGAAGTGCTCACCCAAAACGGCAAGGTCTGCGGCGTGAAAACCACCTTCGGCGAGATCATTTCCGCGCGAGCCGTCGTCCTCGCCACGGGCGTCTACCTCAAAAGCGCCGTCATCGCGGGCGAATTCAAACAGGAAAGCGGCCCCAACGGCTTCGCCCCCGCCAATGCGCTCACCGATAACCTGATCGCCCTCGGATTCAACGTCCGCCGCTTCAAAACGGGCACGCCCGCCCGCGTGGACGGCCGCACCATCGATTATTCCAAATGCGAAATTCAAAACGGCCAGACGGACATTTATCCCTTTTCCTTTCTGTCGGACGGCGTCGTACGCGATCAGAAACCTTGCTGGCTTACCTACACGAACGAAAAAACACACGAGATCATCCGTGCAAATTTGCACCGCTCGCCGCTGTATGCGGGCGTGATCAAAGGCACGGGCCCGCGGTATTGCCCCTCCATCGAGGATAAAGTCGTCCGTTTCGCCGACAAAGATCGGCACCAGATCTTCCTGGAACCCGAATGCGCCGATTCCAACGAAGTGTATGTGCAGGGCATGAGCTCTTCCCTCCCCCACGACGTGCAGCGCGCCATGTACCGCACGGTGGCAGGACTGGAAAACGTGCGCATCATGCGCTATGCCTACGCGATCGAATACGACTGCATAGACACATTGGACGTCTATCCCACCCTCGAATTCAAAAAAACGGAGGGATTGTACACCGCCGGACAGATCAACGGCACCAGCGGCTACGAAGAGGCGGCGGCACAGGGACTCATCGCGGGGCTCAACGCTTCCTTAAAACTGCGCGGAAAAGATCCGCTGATCTTGCACCGCGACGAAGCGTACATCGGCGTCCTCATCGACGACCTCGTCACCAAGGGCACCAACGAACCCTACCGCATGATGACCTCCCGCGCGGAACACCGCATCCACCTGCGCCAGGATAACGCAGACTTCCGCCTCACCGAAAAAGGTTTCGCCGCCGGCTTGGCAACGCCCGAACGCTATGAAAAATATCTCAACAGGAAAAAAGCCGTCGCAAAGATCCACGAAACTTTGAACGGGCGCGTATCTCCCGCCGAATGCGGCGAATTTTTGCAGGCGCACGGATTCCCCGCCCCCGCAGGCGGCGTTTCCTTCGCCGATATGCTCCGCCGCGGCATCGGCATCGACGAGATCAAAAATACGTTCGGGATCCTTTCCGACGCCCGCCCGGAAGACCTGGAAACCGCCTGCATCGACATCAAATACGAGGGCTACCTGAAACGCGGCCTCGAACAGATCGAAAAAGCCAAAAAATTGGAGGGCAGAAAAATGCCCGAAAACATCGATTACCTCAAAATCGAAGGACTGCGCCTGGAAGCAAGACAAAAACTGGACAAAATCCGCCCCGAAAATCTCGGACAGGCCGGCCGCATCTCGGGCGTCAGCCCCGCCGATATCGCCGTGCTCATGGTGTACCTGAGCAGCCTGGAAAAATAACTGTTTCGGAACATTTTTCCGCTTGCGCCTTTCATACGTTTGTTCTGCGGGCGCGATCCGATCGCGACCGCACCCCCGCGCCGCTCGCTTTAGCGGCGCGGCGTTTTTTACCGCTCTGCGGCGGTTCTCCCGTCTTTTATCCGCATCGCCCGCACGGTCTGTTATCAGGCGGTTATTCGGTGCGGGCGCAGTCTCTCGGCAGAGCTTCCCTTGCTCTGCCGATTTTTTGCCGAAAAGCCGATTTTTCGGCAAAAAGTCCGTAAATTTGCAGGCCGACGTATTGTATCATGGAGCAAAAAGCTGCCGCGCCGCGCGCATATGCGCGCGGCGCGGCAAAAGGAACATCAGAATGCAACAACGGACTTTCCGCTATTCCTACAAAGCGGCTCTCGTGTATCTGTGCCTGTTCGCCGCCATGATCTTTTTGAATTTCACGATGCGGCAATTTGAGACCTTTTCCCTGCCGCTGTTTGCCGCCGCGCTCGCCTGCGGGCTGAACCCGTTCGTCATGACGGGATTGTACATACTTGCAGGCGGCCTCGGCTTTTTCTACGGCGCCGTACCTTTTCTTTGCACCGTCATGCAGGGCGTTTTTCTTTGCGCCGTGTTTTTTGTCCTGCAACGGCTCAAAAAAACACCGGGGGCCGCCTTTTCGCTGTACGCCGCCGCTGCCGTCCTCCCTTTTTTCGGGTTGTTCGGGCAATACGTCTACCGCGATTTTATCAAAGCCGCCATTCTTTCCGTCGTACTGTTTTTGCTCTGCATCGTCTTTCTCGGTGCCCTGCGCTGTGTCTTTTTCCGCGCAGGCCGCAGAAAGCTTTCCCCGGAACCTCCCGTCTTCTGCGCCGCCGCAGCGGCGGCGGTCGGCATCGGCTTCTACAACGCCGCGGGCACCTATCTTTACGAGGGTGCCGCTCTCTTTGCGATCCTGCTCTGCTGTGCGCTTTTGCGGAACGCCAAAGCCATGTTTTTTGCTTTAATGGCGGGGATCGCCCTCGCCGTCTGCGAAAGCGTCGCCGCAGCCGCTCCGCAGTTTACCGCGCCCGCCGCCTTTTGCGCCTTTTGCGCGCTTGTCCTTCTGTTCCTGCCTTCCGGTAAATTTCCCGCCGCGCTCGCGCTCTTTTTTGCGGACGTCCTCCTTCACTATTTCTCCGATTTTTCCGCGCAAGGCCTGATCTCCTTCACCCAGACTTCCTTTTACCTTGCCATGCTCGTGCCGTTTATTCCCTGCTTCCTCTTTGCCGTATTCCCCGACAGCTGGTTCGCGCGCGGCGCGCAGCTCTTGCAAAAGTACGGAGAAAAAAGGCTGACCCGCACAAGCATCGACAAAAACCGCGCGGAAGTCGGACAAAAATTATTCGAACTTTCCGCGGCGTTCCGCGAGATCGAAAACGCTTTTACCGAGCTGGATTCGCAGACCGATTCGCAGCGCAACGCGCAGACGCTGATCCTCGAAGAAGTCCGCCGTGAAATTTGCGCCCAATGCGAAAAATCGTCCGCCTGTGCGCAGAAGACGGAAGGCGACCTAGATAAGCTCGCCGCCATCGGCTGCGCAAAAGGAAAGGTGAACCTGATCGATATGCCCGCGTCCATAACCGCGGAATGTACCGACCCTTCCGGACTGCTCTTCGCGCTGAACCGCGCCCTGGCCGATTACCGCCGCCGCGTGCTCGACGAAGAAAATGCCGCCGCGGGACGCGCCCTGTTCGCCGAACAGGCGCACGCCCTTGCAGACATGCTGAAAAAAATAGGCGCCTCGCAGAGCGCCCCCACCGTGATACACGCCGAATCCGAACGCGTTTTGCGCGCATCCCTCGCAAAAGCGGGCATCGCCTGCGACGAGATCTTCGTCTCCGGCGACGAGATCTTTCTTACGGTCGCAGGAAATCCCTCGCAAAAAGCCGTCTGCCGCGCCGTAAAAAATGCGCTCGGCATCCCCTACACCCTTTCCGCAAAGCGCAGCGTATCCGAAGACAAATGTGTGCTCATCCTGCACCCCACCCCCGCTTTCGACGCCGCCTTCGGCGTTGCAACCGTCACCAAAGAGGGGGAAACCGATTGCGGGGATACCACCTCCGTCCTGCGCATCGACGAGCGCTCCTTCCTCTGCGCCCTCGCCGACGGCATGGGCAGCGGCTCTTACGCCAGAAAAGTCTCCGATTGCGCGCTCAACCTCATCGAAAGCCTGTACCGCGCAGGCATGGACGGCGATACCGTGCTTACCACCGTCAACCGATTGCTTTCCTTCAACCGCGAAGAAAGCTTTGCCTGCGTCGACATCGCTACCGTCAACCTCGATACCGGCAAAGCGGATATCGTCAAGATCGGCTCCCCCCTCGCCTTTCTCATCGCTCAGGCAAAAGTAGAAATCCTCGAAAGCGATTCCCTGCCCCTCGGCATTTTGGACGGCGTGCGCCCGACAACGCTTTCCCGCGCCCTCACCGAAGGCGACGTGCTCGTCTTCCTCAGCGACGGCATCACCGCCGCGTTCGGCTCCAGCGCCGACATCGCCGATTTCCTTTGCAGACAACCCGCCAACAACCCCCAGTCTTTGGCCGATAAATTGCTCGCCGAAGCGCTCGCCCGCGCCGGACGCGCCGAAGACGACATGACCGTCCTCGCCGTACGCCTTTTCCGCCGTACGGCAAACAACCGCTGAACGACTTTCTCCGTGCGGGAAACAAGCTCCGCGATGGCTTTTTCCGTGCCAAAAACTACCGCCGAGCGGCTTTCCAGCGCACGAAAACATTTTCTGAACGACTTTCTCCGTGCGGGAAACAATCGCCGAACTTCCCCGCAGAGCCGTCCGAACAGGGCGGCTCTGCGTTCGCCCTCTTATTTATTTTCGCCCTCTTATTTATTATTTACGCTTCTGTCTACCCGTCCCCGCCCCTCCGCTTTTCCGATGCTTCGTTTTTACGCTGTATAAAAGGTTAAAAAATCACGGATTTTGCAACTCTACCGTGAGTAGAGTTGCACCGCTTTAAAGTAGAATACACTTTTAAAGAGTCGAGAACAAAATATCGGAAAGTCCTTGCTTTTTTTAAAAGTATTTTTTACAATAAATTTGCTTAAATTCCGACACGCGGTTTTACTCGGCCTGTCCGTATTTTACAAAGACGCATACGTAAATTTCCGCACGCAGATGCCGAATTTTTGCGCTCCGCTTGCCAACGATCTGTGAGCAACGGTTCGCTGTTTATGTTTACTGAAATCCAAACCCGCGCAAGCACGTGTTAAGTTTTTATTTTGCTCGCCGAAATCCGAGAAAACGGCTCGCTGTTTTTATTTACTGAAATCCAAAAGCGCGCAAGCAAAAGCTCAGTTTTTGTTTCGCTTGCCGAAATCCGAGAAAACGGCTCGCTGTTTTTATTTACTGAAATCCCCGCAAGCATGGCGCGTTCCGCCCGTCTTGAATTTTACGATCGATTTGTTCGGAAAAATTGAGCGCATGCCGCCGGCAAAACGGATTTTTAAAAAAAACGCATGGCCGAAGAGACCGAAATCATGGATCAATTCTTTTGAAATCATGTATGCGATGATGAATCGTGAAATTTTAATCAGGAAATAATTTTGCCCTGCATGCCCTGCAAGGCGATCAAGGAGCGTCCGATATGTATAATTATGTTTTGTGTTGCGGTTCGACCGCAGACCTTTCGGCGGCGAGACTGAAAGAAAGGGATATCGAATACATTCCTTTTCATTTCTTTTTGGACGGCAAAGAATACACCGACGATTTGGGGCAGACGATCTCTTATCCCGATTTTTACGCAGCCATGGCGCGCGGAGCCATGACACGCACTTCGCAAACGAATGCGGACGAATTTGAACGGTATTTCACGCCCTGGTTGGAAAGCGGAAAAGATATCGTATATGTAGCGCTGTCTTCGGGGATCTCCGGATCGTACAATTCCGCCCTGCTGGCGCAAAAAACGCTGCAAGAAAAATTTCCGTCGCGGAAAATTTTTATCGTCGACTCATTGGGCGCGTCGTCCGGATACGGTTTGCTGATGGAAGAGTTGGCAGACCGCCGCGACGCGGGCATGGACGCCGCAGTGCTCGTCGATTGGGCGGAAAAGAACAAACTGCGCGTCAATCACTGGTTTTTCTCGACCGACCTCACCTTTTACGTGCGCGGCGGAAGAATATCCAAAGCCATGGGCTGGTTCGGCACCATTTTCCGCATCTGTCCTCTTCTGAACATGAATAACCTCGGCAGACTCATCCCCCGCCGCAAGATCCGCACCAAAGAAAAAGTCATCCGTGAAATCGCCATGACCATGACCGAACACGCTGACAACGGGACTGCCTATGACGGGCGATGCTATATCTCGCACGCGGCTTGCCTTTCAGACGCGATCGCCGTCAAAGAGCTGGTCGAAAGCTATTGCCCCGCTTTGAAAGGCAAAGTGGAAATCTACGACGTCGGCACGACCATCGGCGCCCATACCGGCCCCGGCACCGTCGCCCTGTTTTTCCTCGGAAAAGTGCGAAACGATTGATTTGAGCCGCCTTGTCCTCTGCACCTTTCCGCACCGCATCGCGCATCAGAAAAATTTCTTTAATACAAAATGCTGACTTCGTAAGCTCCGTTTCAAAGCGCGACCGCTTTGAAACGGAGCTTTTTTCCGCCCGATTTGCGTCCGCAAAAAACAGTCGGCCGCGCCGACCGCATTTTTGCCGAACAACCGCCTCGGAGCCGGTCAAAAAAAGTGTCGGTGAAGCTGCGCATCCGCCGCAAAACAATGTATAATGAGATAGCGGCGGGAAAAATACGGGCGGGAGCAAGCCGCCCGGAACGCGCGCCGCTCCTTTTGAGGAGCGGCGCCAAACGTGAAGGAAACGGAATGCTTCCCCGAAAGGCGGTCGTATATGGATTTCTTTCAGTTTATCGGGTATATCCGTCAATTCAATGCGGATGTAGCGATCATCGGCGCGGCGGTTTGGGGACTTAACCTGCTTCTGCGCAAAACACTGCTTAAAAACATACGGCAGAAGAAAATTCTGACTTTTCTGCCCTTTTTGCTCGGCATTCTGCTCTACTCCGCTTATTCGGCGGCCGTAGGCGGAAGCCCTGCCGATTGGTGTGCGATGTTCAACGCAGGCGTGACCTGCGGTTCGCTCGCGACAGTGATCGAAGTAGCTTATGAAAAGTTTTTGCTCGGCGGCGATACTAAAAACGTGCGCGCCGCGTGCGTGAAGGCATTGCTGTCCGATTACGGCATCCTGGACGATGAACGTGCCGAACAGATCGCTTCGGCAGCGGGCGAGGATAAAGACAAAACGACCGCACTGCTCGCTGAAATTTGCGGGCAGGACATGGCGGAAACGCTGTATCCTCTGCTCTGCCGCATGCTCGACAGCCTGAACAACACATGATTCCCGTGCACCGAAGCGGGGACGGCAACAGCCGTCCCCGCTTTTTGCAATGGGTGAATTATACTATTAAGTGCAACACCTAAAGAAAAAAAGAGTTCATACAAATCTGTGGTAAAATAGAGTTGCGAAACAAAAATTCCACCGAGGAGATCTGTATGAACTATAAACATTTTACCATA
>CALVMA010000143.1 GCA_944341655.1 uncultured Clostridia bacterium
GAATGGTTTCGCCCTGGCCGGAAGAAACGGTGGAGAGAAGGGCGCCCGTGGCGGCGAAGAGGATGCGCCTGTATTCGCCTGCCGCCATTTTGTTGAGGATATAGGAATTGAACACGACGGCGCAGCAGCCGGCTCCGCTTCCGCCCTGAAACTCCTCTTCCTGTCGGCGGTAAATGAGGGCGCCGCAGTCTTCGTGGTTGGGGAAGATGTCCACGCCCTTTTCCCAAACGAGGTCCTTGACGATGCGGCTTCCCAAAACCCCGAGGTCTCCGGTGAGGATTAGGTCGTAATAAGAAGGGTCGCGGCCCGTATCGCGCAGATGGGAGAGGATGACGTCGCAGGCGGCGGGCGCCATGGCGGCACCCATATTATTGACGTCGGATACGCCGAAATCGACCACTTTTCCGACGGTTGCGGCGGTGATGGAGGGGCCTTTGCCTTCGCGTGCGACGACCGTGCTGCCTGCTCCGGTGACGGTCCATTGGGATTGAGGCGGACGCGTTGTGCCGAGTTCGAGCGGATAGCGGTACTGCCGTTCGGCGGAGGCAAAATGACTTCCCGTGGCGGCTACGGCGTTCGAGGCGTAGCCGCCGTCCACGAGGACGGATGCAAGGAGCAGACCTTCGCTCATGGTGGAGCAGGCGCCGTAGATGCCGAGGTAAGGCAATCCCGTTTCGCGCGCGGCGAATGAGGCGGAAATGATCTGGTTGAGCAGATCGCCCGACACGATCACGTCCGCGCCTTCGCGCAAGCCCGCCTTTTCCATGCTTGCGCGCAAGGCGTAAAGCAGCATTTTCCGTTCGGCGCGTTCGAAAGTGTCCTCGGCAAACATGTCGTCGGAAAGGGGATAGTCTACGTATCGTCCCACGATCCCCGCACATTCTTTGGGGCCGGCGACGGTTGCGGCCGCGATGATTTTGGGTTTGTTTTTGAAAAATATGGTTTGTCCGCTTTGCATATGAATATTTTGCGGCATGGCGAGAAAAATATGCGGGCGGAAAAAAGAAAGAGGGGAAAGCAAGAATAAAAAAAGAAAAATGAGCGCAAGAGCGCCGATTTCATTGACCGAGGCGGGGCGGGGGAGTATAATATGGGCGGAGGTAAAAATATGAAGATAGCAGTTCCATATGAAAGCGGAAAAATTTTTCAGCATTTCGGGCATACCGAGAAGTTTAAGATTTACGATACGGAAAAAAATTTGTCGTCGGGGCAGGTCATCGATACGGAAGGGAGCGGGCACGGTGCCCTGGCGGGATTTTTGCGTGAGCGCGGCGTGGAAGTATTGATCTGCGGAGGGATCGGCGGCGGAGCGATCGCGGTGTTGGGAGAAGCGGGGATACGCGTATTCGGCGGCGTGGAAGGAAATGCCGACGATGCGGTTCGGGCGTTTTGTGACGGGAAATTGGTTTACGATCCCGATGTAAAGTGTTCGCACCACAGCCATCCGCACGGCGACGGACAGGATTGCGGTTCGCATGCCTGCGGTGGCGGCGGATGCGGAAAGCATACCGACTGAGACGAATGTTCGGGCATAGTCGGATCGAGAGCGCGGAAAGAGCGCCTGCGGGCGCTCTTTCCGCGCTCTTTTTAAAAAGCGGAGCACGAAGGGGCGGCGGGACGAAAAACAAAAAAATTTTTTTCGGCTGTATAAACGGCGCAAAGAAAGAGCATACTGTATGGCGTAAGGAGGATTGCCATGCAGTTCAAAAAGACAAAAACGTACACCAATCTTGCCCGTTCGTTTGCGGGAGAGAGCCAGGCGGGAATGCGCTATCAGCTGATCGCAAAACTTGCCGTCGCAGAGGAATACCCCGTGCTTGCAGACGTGGTCCGCACGATTGCGAAGAACGAGACGTACCATGCGAAAACTTTTTACGATACCCTCATTCAAAAGGCGGGAAACAGCGCGAACATCGATTTGAATGCAGGCTATCCTTTTCAGTTCGGAACGCTGGTCGAAACGCTCGGATTTGCGGCGGACGGGGAAAAATCGGAACATGATCAGATCTATCCGGTTTTTGCGAAGGAAGCGCGCGAAGAGGGCTTTGACGACATTGCCGACCTGTATGAGCGTGTGGCGGGAGTGGAACGCGAACATGAGATCGTATTCCGTTACCTGTACGGCGCTTTGAAGGACGGCGCTCTGTATAAACGGAGCAAGCCGACGCTGTGGGTGTGCAGCGAATGCGGCTACAGGACCACGACAAAAGAGGCGTGGAAAATTTGCCCGTTATGCAAGGCGAAACAGGGTTACGTTGAAATTCCCTTACCGTTTGACGAATAAAAAAGGAGTGTAATCATGAAAAACAGCAAAGAACAGAACACGCAGAACACGCAGAACAAACAGGCGTCCAACAAGGCAACGCAGAGCAAGGCTTCGGAAGGGGCATCCCGTACTTCCGGCAAAGGCAGCAAGGCGTGCAAGTAAAGAAGAAGAAAACGTCCATGCGTTCGGCATATGACGTAAACGGCAGTTATACGGGAACGCCTGCGGACGGCGGCAAACCCGTGCAAGACGTCGATGACCTTTGAAAAGACGCCAAGCGGCGCAACGCATTTCAATGCGTTGCGCCGCTTGGCGTTTACCGTTTTTTGTTTCGGATTTCACATCCGAAATTATTTTTATATAGAAACTGTAAACACGATTAACAATATAAACAAAAAGAACCTTAAAGCAAAATGCTTTTAGGCTCTCTTATAAAGCTATGAAAACTCGGCTCACATAAAAAACAGATCTTTTCGTTAGCGGCAGACGGAAAAGGATTATTTGCTTTCCACGTACGAGCGGACGCTTTTTACGATAAAGTTCTGTTCCGCTTTGGAAAGTTTTCCGAAATCCACATAGAAATTCTGCAGGGTTTTGTTATCGGTGTACACGTAATTGTTTTCGTTATCCGATTTTCCGAGAAGGTAGTCCGTACTGGTATTGAACATATTCGAAATTTCGATAAGCTGTTCAAACGTAGGACGGGAACGACCGATCTCCCAGCTGCTCACAGTGGACTGCTTTACACCCAATTTTTCAGCGAGTTCGCACTGTGTGGTGTCGTTTTCTTTCCTTAAAGTTTTTAAAATTTTTGCAAACATAACCGTATAGATAACCGACGCGTTAGATTTTAATAAGCGACACTGTTCGCACATTAATTCGCCGATGTCAGCAAAGATTCATACGGCCTTCATCCGTTCCGCAACAGGTAAAATTGCGGTGCGCATGTCGCCCGATATTTCTTGAATTTGCGGCCAACTTACCGTCATGTCCCAAATTTTGCCGCACCCGTTGCGGCTTTCTCAATTAGTTTCTCGAATGTATGATACCATTTTTGACGTAATTTGTCAAGTAAATGTATGTGAAAGAATGTGCAATTATTTTAAACAATAATTATTAAAACGTTGATTAACGGCACAAAAACGGAAAAAGTGTAGAGCAAATGAAGAAGACGGGAAGGGGGAAAAAGAGGGAAAGAGGCAGAAAAATCCGAGGAAAGGCAAGGGGAAAGGGGAGAGAAAATTCGTAAAAAGTGGTTGTGTCGGCTTGCCAAAACGGAGCGCTTGATATATAATAATAAAGATAAAGAATACAAGGTCGGGAAGCTGTGCGTGCGGAGCCGAAGGGCGGCATGCGGTGGCGCGGCGCAAGACCTGAAAGAGGTGTAAGATGAAGAAGCCTTATGCGATCATAATCATGGACGGATACGGGATCAATCCCGAAACGAAAGGGAATGCGATTGCCTTGGAAGGCAGTCCGAAGGTAAAGGAGTACATGGCGGCGTATCCTTCGTCGCAGTTGGGCGCGTCGGGGATGAGCGTGGGCCTTCCGGACGGGCAGATGGGAAATTCGGAAGTCGGGCATCTGAACATGGGTGCGGGCAGGATCGTGTATCAGGAGCTGACCAAGATCACGAAAGAGATCGGGGACGGGGAGTTTTTTGAAAACGAAGCGTTGCTCGGTGCGATGAAGAATGCAAAAGAGAAGGGAAAGAAGCTGCACATTTGGGGGCTTTTGTCGGACGGAGGCGTGCACAGTCATAACACGCATCTTTACGCACTTTTGAAGATGTGCAAGGAGCAGGGGCTGGACAACGCCTATGTGCATTGTTTCATGGACGGGCGCGACGTGTCTCCCACGTCGGGCGCGGGTTTTGTGCGCGATCTGCAAAAGGAGATGGACGGGCTCGGATTCGGCACGGTGGCATCGGTATGCGGCAGGTATTATGCGATGGACCGTGACAATCGGTGGGAGCGCGTGGTGAAGGCGTACGAAATGCTGACGCTCGGGAACGGCATACAGGCAACGGACGCGGTGCAGGCGATCGAGGAATCGTACAAGGGCGACGTTACGGACGAATTTATTTTGCCGATGAACGTCGTGAAAGACGGCAAGCCCGTTGCGTTGGTGGAGAAAGGGGACAGCGTCATATTCTTTAATTTCCGTCCCGATCGGGCGAGGGAGATCACGCGCGCGTTTACCGAACCTGATTTTGCGGGATTTGAGAGGAAGACGGGGTATCTTGCGCCCTGTTATGTATGTTTTACCGAATACGATGCGACGTTCGGTCACGTGCAGGTGGCGTTCAAAAAGCAGAGCCTGAAAAACACGCTGGGCGAATATCTTGCGGCGTTGGGCAAGAAGCAGCTGCGCATAGCGGAAACGGAAAAGTATGCGCACGTGACGTTTTTCTTTAACGGCGGGGTAGAGGCTCCGAACGAAGGGGAAGTGCGTGTGCTGATCCCGTCGCCGAAGGTTGCGACGTACGATCTCAAACCGGAAATGAGCGCGTACGAAGTGACGGACAAGGCGATCGAGCAGCTTTCGACGGGCGAATACGACGTCATGATCCTCAATTTTGCCAACTGCGACATGGTTGGGCATACGGGTGTTCTGGAAGCGGCGGAAAAAGCGGTCGCGGCGGTGGACGAATGCGTGGACAGGGTATTGAAAAAGATTTTAGAGATGGGCGGCGGCGCGCTTTTGACGGCGGATCACGGCAATGCGGATAAGATGATCGCGGAAGACGGTTCTCCGTTCACGGCGCACACGACCAATCCCGTGCCTGTCGTGCTCGTATGCGATGCGTTCAAGGGTGCGAAGTTGCGTTCGGGCGGCGTGTTGGCGGATCTTGCGCCGACGCTTCTGGACGTAATGGGGATCGCCGTTCCCGCGGAAATGACGGGCAAAACGCTGATCGAACGCTGAAAATTTGAGAAATTTCCGAAAAAAGGTGGGAAACGACCGAAAAAACGGTTGAAAAATCCTGTTTGTTATGCTATACTATACAAGCATTGGATTTTAAAAAGTCAGTTCAGGGGAGTGTAAAATTATGCCCGACATGATGTCTATGATCAATAATATGTTGGCTCCGTTGCCCAGCGACGGGGTGTGGACAGCTTATCAGATAGTCAGCCTCGTGCTGTTGGCGCTGATGGTACTTGCGGCGATCGTCGCGATCGTGATCGTATTGTTCCAGCCCGGCAACTCCACGGGTATCGACGCGCTCGGCGGTTCCAGTGAGACCTTTTTCGGCAAGAACAAGGGCAGATCGATGGAAAGCAAGATGAAGAAATGGACGGCGATTTCGCTGATCGTTCTTTCCGTGCTTGCGATTCTGTTCTTCATTTTGCAGTTCGGTACGATCTGGGGCATTTCCGCTTAAATTTCTGCGTATGCGGCGGCTATTCTGATGAATAGCCGCTTTTCTTTTTCCGCAAAACAAGAATGACGCCGCAGCGCGGCGCGAAAATATCGGCAAAGAGCGATATCGGCAGGCGGTATCGGCAAACAGACATATCGGCAAACGGCAGGAACAGCATGAAAGCATGCGGGGGAGGAGTAAATATGCCGGCGATCGAAGCCATACTTGAAAAATTTCATACGGGAGAGCTGAATTATAAAAAGGCATCGGAGATATGCCGCCTTGTCGGTGCGAACGGGAAGGCGGAGCGCGAGAGTTTGACGCGGGTGCTCAAAGAGCTGGAAGCTTCGGGAGAGGTCGTCCGCGACGAGCGCGGAAGGTACGTGCTTCCCGAAAAACTGGGGCTGATCCGCGGCGTTCTCCGCGGGAACGAGCGCGGATTTGCTTTTCTTTTGCGCGACGGCGGGGGGAGCGATCTGTTTATCCCGCACAAGTCGTTGAACGGAGCGCTGCATTCGGACACGGTTTTTGCGCGCAACGTCGGCGGGGAGCGCGGCGACGAAGGCGTCGTGTTCAGCGTTATCCGCCGCGGCATGACGCAGCTGTCGGGGACCTATTACCGCGACCGCAAATGCGGCATGGTGGAGGCGGACGAGCGCAGGTTTTGCGAGCCCGTGCGCGTCGTGGGCGGCCTGCGCGCGTATTCGGGGGAAAAGGTGCTCGTCAGGATCGTGAACTACCCCGAAGGCAAGGATCCGGAGGGAGAGATCGTCGAGGTGCTGGGGCAGAGCGGGGATCTTTCGGCGGAAGAGGATGCGATCATCCGCACGCAGAACCTTGCGGAAGAATTTCCGCAGAAAGTGCTTTCGGAAGCGCGGAAAGTTTCGGCGCAGCCGATCGCGGCGCAGGGCCGCCGCGATTTCCGCGGCGATCTGGTCATCACGATCGACGGCGAGGATTCGCGCGATTTCGACGACGCCGTCAGCGTATCGCGCGAGGGCGGGGAGTTTGTCCTGTCCGTGCACATCGCGGATGTTTCGCACTATGTGCGCCGCGGCGGCGCGCTGGACAAAGAGGCGTTTTCGCGCGGGACGAGCGTCTATTTTCCCGACCGCGTTTTGCCCATGCTGCCCGAGGAACTTTCCAACGGCGTCTGTTCCCTCAACGAGGGCGAGGACCGCTACACTCTTTCCTGTATCATGCACGTGGACGGGAAGGGAAAGGTCAAGGACAGCGAGATCGTGCAGGGCATCATTTGTTCCAAAAACCGCATGACGTACACAAAAATCGCGGCGATCCTGGACGGGGACGGTCAAATGTGCAAGGAATATGCGCACCTTGTTCCGCTGTGTGCGGACATGGAAGCTCTGGCGCGCGTTCTGATGGCGAAGCGCGATGCGCGCGGCAGTATCGATCTGGACGTAAAGGAAGCGCAGATCACCTGTAAGGACGGGCAGATCGAAGTGACCGAATACAGGCGGACGATGGCGCACCGCATCATCGAGGAGTTCATGATCCTTGCCAACGAAACGGTGGCGGAGTTTGTGACGGGTTACGAGCTGCCGTTTGTGTACCGCGTGCATGAAAAGCCGAGCGAAGAAAAGGCGGCGGGTTTCAAAACTTACTTGCAGGAGCTGGGGGTTCGGGTAAAATTTCATCCCGAAAACGTGCGGCCGGGCGAATACGGCAAGATCCTTGCGTCGTTGCAGGATTCGGAGCTGTACCGCGTCGTCAACCGCGTGATGCTGCGTTCCATGTCCAAGGCGAGGTACAGCGCGGAAAATTGCGGGCATTTCGGGCTTGCGTCGCAATGTTACTGTCATTTCACCTCTCCGATACGCAGGTATCCCGATCTGGTCGTGCACAGGATCGTAAAGTGCATTTTGGACGGACAGGCGGGGGAGGCGGAGCAGAGTTTCCGCAATTTTGTGAACATAGCGGCCAATTCCTGTTCGGCGAGCGAGCGCCGCGCGGACGAAGCGGAGCGCTCCGTCGACGATCTGTATAAATGCTGGTATATGCGTTCGCATCTGGGCGAGGACTTTGAAGGGGTGGTATCGGGCGTTACGGCGTTCGGCGTCTTTGTGGAGCTTGCCAACACGGTGGAGGGGCTGATCCGCATAGAAAACCTGCCCGAGGACGATTACGTGTTCGTCGAGGAGAGGTATCTGCTCAGGGGCGTGAAGCGCTCTTATAAGATCGGGGATAAATGTGCCGTCAAAGTGGCGGCGTGCGATATCGGCACCCGCCGCGTGGAGTTTGTTCCCGTGCGGGAGTAAAAAAGTTTGTACAAACTATATTATTTTCCGCCGATTTGTGCTATAATAAAGAGGCAGGCGGTGAAGGAGTCTTTTTATGGACTTTGAATTGAGAAAGTGGGATCCGTCTTTTGCCGCGTCGCTTGCGGAGAGCGCGAACGATGCGCGCATCGGAAGGTGGCTGAACGAGGGATTTCCTTATCCGTACACGTTGCGGGATGCGGAAGAATTTATCGGGAGCGCGCTGGCGGATGAGCTGTCCGTTCATGCGGCGGTCGTATGCGGGGAGAAGGTCATCGGCGGGATCGCGGCGGGCAGGAAGCGCGGCGCGCTGCGGCATTGTGCGGAGCTGGGATATTGGCTGGCGCCCGAATACTGGGGAAAAGGCGTCATGACGCAGGCGGTGCGCGCGTTTTGCGGGCGCGTCTTTTCGCAAACGGATATCGTGCGCATTCAGGCGCTGGTATTTTCGCCCAACGCGGCGTCCTGCCGCGTGCTGGAAAAGTGCGGGTTTCGCAAAGAGGGCGTGCTTTGCAAAAGCGCCTTTAAAAACGGGCAGTATTTCGATACGGCGATCTATGCGTTGCTTGCGCCGGAAAAGGAGAGATCATGAAAGTGATTGCGGTCAATAAATCCGCGGGATTCGAGTATTTCATAGAGGACAGGTTCGAGGCGGGCATCGTGTTGGAGGGGAGCGAGGTCAAATCGGTGCGCAAAAACAACTGCAATTTAAACGACAGCTTTTGTTTCGTGCGCAAAGGGGAGGTCACGCTCAAAAACATGCACATCGCCGTGTACGATAAGAGCGGCGCGTTCAACGCCCGCGATTCGCGGCGGGACCGCAGGCTGCTCTTGCACAAATCGGAGATCGCAAAGATCGTCGGGAAGGTCAACGAAAAGGGATACACGCTGGTGCCTTTGAAAATTTATTTTAAAGATTCGCTCATCAAGGCGGAGGTCGCGCTGTGCCGCGGCAAACATACGTACGATAAAAAGCAGTCATTGAAAGAAAAGGATCTGAAACGGGATACCGAGCGAAGGCTCAAAGAGTTTTCCTGACGTAAAGATAAAAAACGACAACAAACAGCAAGGAGAAAGAAAATCATGGCCTATAAAAAGGATACAATATGCGTACAGGGCGGTTACCGCCCGAATTCGGGCGAATCCAGGATCCCGCCCATTTCCCAGAGCACGACGTATTTTTATGCCAGCACGCAGGGGATGGCGGATTTGTTCGATCTGAAGGCGGACGGATATTTTTACTCCCGCCTTGCGAACCCCACGGTCGCGGCGTTCGAAGGGAAGGTCGCGGCGCTGGAAGGCGGCGTGGCGGCGATCGGCTGCGCTTCGGGAATGTCGGCGTCGACGCTGATGGCGTTCACCGTCTGCGGTGCGGGGGATAACATCGTATCTTCTTCCGCGATCTACGGCGGGACTTTCAATCTGTTTGCGGTGACTTTGCCTAAACTCGGCATCGAAACGAGGTTTTTCGATCCCGACGCGCCGGCGGAAGAGATCGAAAAGCTGATCGACGATAAAACGAAGATCATTTTTACGGAAACGGTGGCGAATCCGTCCATCAAGATTTTGGATTTCGACAAGATCGCGGCGATCGCGAAAAAACACGAAGTCCTGTTTGCGGTGGACAACACGCTCGCAACGCCTGTTCTTTGCAGGCCGTTCGAGTGGGGCGCCAACATCATCATACACTCCTCGTCCAAGTATCTGGACGGGCATGCGGCGGCGCTGGGCGGCGTGATCGTCGACGGCGGGAATTTCAACTTCAAGGGCAATCCCCGTTACGCATCGTTCAACGTACCCGACGAAAGTTATCACGGGCTGGTCTATGCGGATCTGCCCGCGGCGCAGTTCGCGTCGAAATGCCGCGCGCAGATGATGCGCGACATGGGCGCGATCATGAGCCCGCAAAACGCGTTTTTGAGCTGGCTGGGCTGTGATACGCTCGCCCTGCGCATGGAAAGGCATTCTTCCAACGCGAAAAAAGTGGCGGCATATCTTGCAAAGCATCCCAAGATCGATTGGGTATGGCATGCTTCGCTGCCCGACAACAAATATCATAAACTTGCCGAAAAATATATGCCGGACGGACAGGGCGGCATGCTGAGTTTCGGCATCAAAGGGGACGTGAAAAAAGCGGCAAAATTTATGGAAGCGCTTCAGCTCATCACGCAGGAAACGCATGTCGCGGACGTGAGAAGCTGCGTGCTGCATCCTGCTTCCACGACGCATCGCCAGCTTTCGAAAGAGGAGCTGGAACAGGCGGGCGTTCCCGAAAATCTGGTTCGCCTGTCGGTGGGGATCGAGAATCCGGACGACATTATCGCCGATATCGAGCAGGCTCTCGCCAAGATCTGACCGAAGGGAAAGGGCGCTTGTCCGTATCTTTTTGCGGTATCGCCGGTATTTTATGAGTGATGCGTTCCGATAGCTTTGCGGAGCGGTTTCATCGTTTGAACGGTGTTGCATGGCGGCAAACCGCCGCCATGCGTTCCTTACGGAAAAATTCGCCGAAACAGGGGACGGAACAGATAATTTGCCGTAAAAATTTTACGAAAGGAGATCGTTATGCCTATAGTCATACCCAAAGATATTCCCGCGTATGCGGCATTGCATCAGGAAAATATTTTCGTCATGACCGACGAGCGCGCTTTCACGCAGGATATTCGCCCGTTGGAGATCGCGATCCTCAATCTCATGCCGACAAAAGAAGAAACGGAAACGCAGTTCATGCGCCTTTTGTCCAATTCGCCGCTGCAGGTCAACATCACGCTCATTTATACGGAGTCGTACAAAAGCAAAAACACCGCCGCGGCGCATCTGGAAAGATTCTATAAAAAGTTCGACGATATTAAAGACAAACATTTCGACGGAATGATCATTACGGGGGCTCCCGTGGAAACAATGCCGTTTGAAGAGGTTGCCTACTGGGATGAGCTGAAAAAGATCTTTGATTTTGCCGACAAAAACGTGACGAGCACCATCTATATCTGCTGGGGAGCGCAGGCAGCGCTGTATTATCATTACGGGATACCCAAATACCTGCTGCCGACAAAGCTTTTCGGGATCTTTCCGCATAAAAAGATCCTGGATCAGCACGATCCTTTGCTGAAGGGGATCGACGACGTGTTTTACATACCGCATTCCCGTCATACGACGGTTCGCATGGAAGATGTGCGGAAAGTGAAAGATCTCATCGTGCTCAGCGATTCGGAGTACACGGGGTTGTCGATCGCCAAAAGCCGCGACAATAAAAAGATCTTTTTGACGGGGCATATGGAATACGACCGTTTTACTCTGAAAAAGGAGTATGACCGCGACGTATCGCGCGGACTGCCCATTCATCCGCCTTTCAATTATTTCACGGACGATACCTGTACGGACGTAAAAGTGACCTGGACAAGTGCGGCAAATTTGTTCTATACGAACTGGCTGAACTATTACGTCTATCAGGTAACGCCGTTTAAGTTTTGATTGTTTGGAGAGGGGGGAATGGGGAAAGTACAAGTCGGAAAGCTGATTTTTATTTTAAAATCGATCGCAGCGTTTTTGTTGATTTTGGCCGCGGTTTGGCTCTGTGTATATGTGTTCGCTTTTTTGCCGAACGTATTGAAATCGGATGACCTTTCGGACAGTGAACGCAGCAGTTTGGCGCTTGCTTTGCTGGTCATGAATATAGGGACTCTGTTGACTGCGGTTGCCATATTGACCGGAGGTTTGCTCTGCATCGGTTTGTCGAAGAAGGAACAGGACGTTTCATTGTTGGACGGAAATACAAATGCGAATCGAAAAAAATACATATTGTTTCGCGTCTTTGCGGATTTGATATGCGTAGCGTTGAGTGTGTTTCTTCTTGTTTTATTTTAGGGAGCGGTTTGGGCGGCGGTGCAATGATTTTATACAGGCTGCCGACTCTTGTTGCCGCAGGGATTGCGATAGGGATTATACTTTGCACGGAAGCGATGCAAGTGATTGCATTGCAGAAAAACAAGAAAAATATTTTGCAAGAATAGCTTTTATGACGCAAGGAACAGGTGAGGGGTAAAGTGAAAAATTCAAAGGTTTGTAAGAGTGTGTTCGGCCTGAAGTTGGCAGCATTGGGATTGTTTTTCTGTGCGGTGATGTGGGTGAGCATCTATGCCGTGGTTATGCTGCCCGAACAGTTGCGCGAGATAGATGCGCAGGGCGCGGGAGCCGTCATCGCGGTGTTCGGCGCCGGTATAGCGACGGCGGTCGTGATCGTCATAATCCTGTTGGCGATGGCGGCGGCGGTCATTTTGCTGATAGCTGCCCTTATCGTAACGCTGAAAGAGAACAAATATTCTCCCTTGCGCGAAAGTGCGGAAGGAGGAAGGAAAAAATACATAGCTTTCCGGGTTGTCGGCGATATAATTTGTGCGCTGACGGCGGCTTTCTTGCTATATTTGTCGGTTTCTTTCGGAGAAAACGGATTGCCGTCCCTGCTGACGGCGTGCTTGGGCTTGGCGTCGTTGCTGGCTGCCGAAATTTTGCCGTGTGTTTTTAAGGACGAAAAGGGATCGGATATTATAAAAGAATAGGAGCAAGTTGCATTTTTTAAAAGAATAGGATATAATAATGATACAGCGGAGAGATCCGCTGAAAATGGGGTAGCACCGGTTTCGATTGCAGGTGCGCGGGAGGGTAAGCACGTCGAGGAACGAGTGGCCTCGTTAAAACATTCGGACTAAATTTAAATGCAGACAATGCAAATTACAATGCGAACGCTCAGTTCGCATATGCTGCTTAATTAAATAAGCGCTCGTCCGTGCCTTATTCCTGCCGGAAGGTTACGGGCGTCAAATCAGGCAGGGAACGGTCGGGTTGAAGTGAAGTCGGCAGTCCGACGGAATTAAGATTTCTGCAAATCAATTTTTTCGGTCGCAGAGGGGTTGGTTTTAAGATAATTGCGGCATAAACGTGTAGAAAGCCTTTCGGCAATCTTGTAAGACGCGAGTTCAACTCTCGCCTACTCCACCATGTTTAGTGGATAAAAATGCTGTCCACTGTAAAAACCCTGAAAAACGATGAGTTTTTCAGGGTTTTTGCTACTTTTCTGGTAAAAATAGGGGATTTTTCCTATAGTAAGATAGGTTTTAATTTTATGCTGACTTTTTGCCTTTTCTGAGCAAAAACAGGACTTGAACCTTATTGATATAATCTGCATAGTTTACATCTTTAAGAGTATCAATTATAGATTGATAAGAATGGTTTCCATATACTACTTCAATATATTTTGAAGTAGTTATTTTTTACCTTTTATACACACGTTGAGACACTGGTACTGCTTTCCAAAAAAAAGCCGGATAGTCATATCGAAGTAGACGTCGAGTTTGGCGAGGGAGAAGGTAAGATTTCATTAAAAGATGCGATAAAACGGGCAGAGGAGAGAAAACCTAAACCCAAGACAACATACAAAGACATACAGAATTATATCGAGGAGAACTACGGCTTCAAAGTACACACGGCATATATCGCAGAAGTCAAGCGCGATTTAGGTTTACCGATGTATGATGCACCGAATGCCGTAGAAGAACTAAAACGCCCGCGAGCGCATCCGACGGAAAGAATGGTTGTTGCTATCAAAGAAACGCTGGTGCATTTTGAAATAATATAAGGAATTTAAGTAAGAGATATGCAAATTTTGCCGTTGAGAATGTATCTTTTGATATACCCTCCGGTTCGGTTGTAGGTATTATTGGAGAAAACGGCGCAGGTAAAAGTACTATTATCAAGTCAAT
>CALVMA010000144.1 GCA_944341655.1 uncultured Clostridia bacterium
ACCTGAGCGGAAGGCGCCTTGATCAGGCAGCAGGTAAGCAGCAGGCTCACTCCCACGAGAGCCGCCGCAAACAGAGAGACAACCTTGATTCGTTTTGCATTTTTCATAAAAATGCACCTCCTGAAATTTCTTACATATATAACGCTTTACAGGGGGCAAACGTACGAAAAAAATCAGAATTTTCTGATCTTTTCCTCCAGATTTTTTAATTGACTCTCTACGGTGCTCTTGGGCTTTTCGAGAATATCTGCCACCTCGCGGATGGAAAGATCGCCCCAATAACGGTAGATCATCAGATCCTGCTCGTAATCGGTGAGTTTTTCGAAGATCTGCCTGATGAACAGATGGTTTTCGATATACTTCAGATCGTCTTTGCCTTCGCACGCCGCTGCGGCATGGGCGTGCGCCGCCAGATACTCCGTCTCCGTCCGGCAGCGGCGCAGGCGGCTGCGTATGGAATTCTGGAACATTTTTACGATCCAGGCGCATGCGTTTTTGTTCTTTCGGAATTTATGAGCGTTGCGATAAAGCAGAATGAGCAGATCGTGGATGGCGTCTTCGATATCTGCTTTCTGCTTGAAATGCGCGTTTCCGATGGCATAGAGCAACTTCGACATCAGCGTATAGATAGACTCCAGAGCGGAGATGTCGCCGCGCGCAAGAGCAAATATCATTTGCCCCAATCTTTTGTTTTCTTCCTCATTCATCTGTTTTTCGCTCATTCACGACCCAAAAGACTATCCAACGATTCCCCCATGAGCTTCGTCAGACGTATCAGCCCGAGGACTTCGGGCATGGCGCCCGCCCTGAACCAGCGCTCCAACGTTGATTGCTCCACATTCAGTTCTTTGGCGAGGCGGTACTTCGTCATGCCCTTTTCCGCCATAAACGCCCTGAGTTTTGCGATGAGGCGCGGGCGGACTTCCGCGATCGGACAGCGCAGTTCGACTTTTTCCCGCATAATATCGCACAATCCGACAAGATAATCGGTGCTCACCTTAAAATAATCCGCGACGTTTATGAGCGCGTCGTACCGCGGGAAATTGAGCCCGTCCAGCCAGTTTGCAATGGATTTGCGCTGCGCGCCCGTTTCCGCGGAAAGTTTATGGCGGCTTACGCCTTCCGAAACCATCAGATCTTTCAATCTTGCCGAGAATACCGATAAATACATGCGTTCCTTCCCCCTGGGGGCGAAGTAATAACAGTATTATCCAATATTTTACGGCGAAATACTCAGAGGGGCGTACAATTCACACTATTCCCGACGGAAATTTTTTTAATTTACGCAATTCCGCGCCCCGATCCCGTCCGATCGGAGCGTATTTTCCTCCCTCATGCGTGCCGGACATCTTGCGCGCAACCAACGCACGGAAAGAAAAGTCCCGCAGAAATGCTTTCTGCGGGCTTTTCCATGTTCCGGTTTTAAGCGACGATCTGCGTGATATCGGCGTTGGTAAGTGTGATCGAGCACACATAGCCCGTTTCCCCTACCCACATGGGCACAAAGCTGACCTCGATGCCGAAATCTTCGAGGTTAAAGTCGGCAATTCCCGCAGCCTCGGCTGCCGCGATGACTTCGGACTGATCGATAACATAGAGCATGCTGTCGAAATTGTTCTCAAACAACCCGAATGCATAACTTCCCAACACATCGATCGCTATACCCTCCGCGGGGACGGCAGCATTTTCCGTAAGTCCGACGATACGCAAAGTTACCATGCTTCCTGTGGGCAAATCAATGTTGTCTCTGTTCCACACCCCGACCACAAACTTACCGGATTGTGCATATTGCTCGTTTTCAGAGAGATCTTCCAACACAATGATCTCTGTACCTTGTTCATTTTGCAAACCGCAATGTATGCATACACCGTTCTGATATTCGTGTCCGGTAGGGGGATAATATCCAGAGATATTGCTTCCCATAACAAACTGATTGCAAATAACACACGTCCCGCCGCCATATTGCGTACATGTTGACTGAACGGTGAGATTGATCATCCCGTGAACAGTAACCGGTTCTTCCCCATATTTCCCATTAGGATCCGTATAAATCAGCGTTCCCGTACAGCCATCGGCAGGAAAATCGTATTCGGAAACCGTCCACCAAATATCGGTATTATTTTCATCAAACTCCGTATGCTTTTCAAAAACGATGCGACCGTGTTCGTCATAATTGATTTCCGTCCGATCTCCTGCGCCGTTACCGTTTTCAACGCAGTTGATTCCTACCGAGCTGATCGTTCTCAAAGAGTCGCCGTCACGTACATAAGTCGTAGTTTGACTGTGCATATAACTGCAATTCGTGCAATATTCACCTTCTGTTATCGTGAATGTGCCGTCGCCGTTATCCACCTCTATGCCATCATTCTCGACCGGAAGAAGAGCGTGACGATAATCATAAGCATCTGCTTCCGCAATTGTGAATGTACGGTATTCCTCATTGCTTTCATAATTATAGAAAGTGTATCTTTTTGACTTATATAATGCGCAACCAACCTGTGTATCGGTATATTCAACCCTGTACGCACTGTTGCAACCAGTCACAACACACCTAAATATATCGTTTCCGTCCTCATCCGTTTCATAGCAATCAAATTTGCAATCTCCCGCATTTGGACTAATAACTTGATCACGGTTGCAGGCACAATGAGTCCACACTATACCGCAGACAGCATCGATCTCCTCGTTATTATGATCGGCAGAAGCAATCTCGATATACTCGTCGTACCGTTCATGATGATAAATTGTATCCGTTTCAGAATAATCGCAATCGCCACGCATACAAGTCCGCGTAACAAGCACACCATCTTCGCAGGAAGTTCCCTCCTTGATTAATGAATACGATGTATTGAATTCATGCTGAATTTCTTGCGAACGATATATCCCGACATCTTCGCAATGTTCGCATGTTTCATACCAATATACCGTACTTCCACAGGGTGCTGTTTCCGGATCGGTTTCCCACGTCGCCGCAGGAATATAATTATGGAAAGACTTGTTATCGAGCACTCCGCTGACAGGATCATAGTAGAAGGTGCAATACGTCTGCCAGCCCGAGATGCTGTTCATATCGGGGGTTTCGGAGGAGAGCACCCTCGTTTCCTCATGTACGAGCGCCTGCGTACTCACGGAATAATAGCGCACCGCGTAATGCGTCTCTTTTACAACGCTGCTCGCATCCGAAACGCTCCACATAAACTGAACGGAATAAGCCTCGCCGCAATCCTCTTGCAAAGTCGCCATGGTGAGCGCGGAGGCGTCGGAAATCGTATAGATATATACTTCCGACCTTGTTCTTTCGATAACGCAAAGCTCACCCTCATAATAGCCATAGCGCGACCCGTCTTCGCCTGTCGTCATCCGTACGTCCTCAATGACGACGCTGAGGACGCCGCCCGAAAGCGTGAACGTGATCGTCGAACCGTTATAATTTGACAGATCTAATTGATATGTTCCGCCGTTTTTCTCGCAAGCCTCCTCGATCGCGGTGAGCACCGCGTCCGTCTTTTCGGAGATCTCCGTTTTCAGCCCGGAATTTTCTTCGAGCCCCTCGCTCGTATCGAATTTCACATCGGCAAGGACATCAAAGATGTAATTTGCATCGCCGAATGCAAGTTCGAGCGCGGAAGTCCCGAAAGTGAGATCGGAAATAAATCCGTTTGCATCTGTTT
>CALVMA010000145.1 GCA_944341655.1 uncultured Clostridia bacterium
GAAGAATACTTTCTTATCGAAACGGAACAAGGGAGGTTAAACAAATGAAGACGTCGCTCGCTTATGAATTCAAACGTATTTTTCTTCCGCTGTGCATTTTTACGGCGATCGCCGCCGTTTTGTTTGCCGTTAACGCCTTGACTTCCGATTTTATAGGAACCTATCATGTGTTTGACGAGGCTACGGAACAATACTTCCCCATTACCGGACCGACAAACACCCTGGTCTATATCCCCGCCCTCATTTTGTGCGCGCTCTGTTTTATCGTACCCGCCATGCAGTTCTCCTACCGCATGAAGCGCCGCGGCACCGACCTTTGGTATGCTCTCCCGATCAAACGCAGAAACCTAGTTCTCGTCCGTCTGATCGGCGGGCTCGCCCTCATTCTGATCCCCTACACGATTTCCTATTGGCTGGGATTTCTGATCATCGCCTGCAAAGATAACCTCTTCGAGCTCGTCTGGTACGTTCCGCTCTTCTTCGCGTCCCTGCCCGTCGCGCTCTGCCTGTTCGGCATCAACGCCTTTTGCTTCACGCGGGCAAACACCGTCGGCGACGGGATCATTTTCATGATCATGCTTTCCCTCGCCCTCACCATGCCCGTCCTCTTCCTGAACAATCATTACTACAAATATACCCCCTCCCTCATACGCAACGCCACCAACTTCTTCCCGTTCAGCGCCGTCATATGGATCTTCCTCGACTTTAACAGCCTCCTCCTCGGCCGAAGCGCCGTTTCCGACACGGGCAGCCTCATTTTCAGCTGCGTCCTCTGCGCCGCGGAAGGCGCGGCGGCATACTTCGGCCTGATCTTTACGGCGGACAAACACAAAGCCGAAAACGCAGGGCAAATCTCCGACTCTTTGTTCGGCTATAAAACACTCATACCCTGGTTCGTCTTTTTCTCCGTCCTCACGATGTCTACCCCCGCGTCCCTGCTCTTCGGTTCGGCGGCCTTTTCTCTGATCAATCTGGTCGTGATCCTGATCGGCGGCCTCATCGGCTATTTCATCTACCGCCGTTCCTTCCGCATCAAAAAATGCGACCTTATCAGCCTCGGCATCTCTTTTCTCGCCGGCATCGCATTTATGCTCCTCAATCAGTACGCCATCCTGCCTTTGCTCGATTGAACGCACTCCTTTTAAAAGACAGCCCGCGGCGCTTTTGCGCCGCGGGCTGTTTTCTGTATTTTATCGGAATTTCCCTCATGCTTTCCAGAGATTTTTGATGCGCTCTGTCGCCTCCTGCGTCGTTTCTTCGCTCCCGAATGCCGTCAGACGGAAAAATCCCTGCCCGTTTTTACCGAACCCGCAGCCCGGTGTTCCGACCACGTTCGCTTTTTCAAGCAAATAATCAAAAAACTGCCAGCTGTCCGAAAATCCGGGACAGCGAAACCAGACATACGGCGAATTCTTGCCGCCCGTATAAAATATCCCCAAAGCATCCATGCAATCGCACAGTCTCTTCGCGTTGCGGCGATACACCGAAAGGTTTTCACGGATCTGCTTTTCGCCCTCCTCCGTAAACACGGCCGCCGCACCGCGCTGCACGATGTACGGCACCCCGTTGAACTTGGTCGTCTGACGGCGCAGCCATAATTTATTCAACGATACGCCTTCCCTGCGCAACGCCTTCGGCACGACCGTGTATCCGCATCGCGTACCCGTAAACCCTGCCGTCTTGGAAAAAGAACAAAACTCGATCGCACACTCTTTCGCACCTTCCGTTTCGTAAATGCTGCGCGCCAACCCTTGTCCCTCAACAAAACATTCGTACGCCGCATCGTACAAGATCACCGCGCCGCGTGCGCGCGCATAATCCACCCACGCCCGCAACTGCTCCACGGAATACGCCGCCCCCGTCGGATTGTTGGGCGAACAAATGTAGATGATGTCCGCCTGCACGCCCGCGTCGGGCAAAGGCAAAAATCCGTTGTCCGCATTCGCTTCCGCAAATACGATCTGCCGCCCCGCCATGATATTCGTGTCCACATATACGGGATACACGGGATCGGGAATGAGCACCGTGTTATCCCGATCGAAAATATCCAGTATATTGCCCAGATCGCTCTTCGCCCCGTCCGAAACAAAAATTTCGTCCGCGTCCAAATCCACGCCGCGCCGCCCGTAATACCCGCGTATGCTTTCGCGCAGAAAATCATACCCCTGCTCGGGCCCGTACCCGCGGAAAGTTTCTTTCTTCCCCATTTCCGCAACCGCCGCCTGCATCGCAGAGATCACGGCGGGCGCAAGCGGCAGCGTCACGTCGCCGATCCCCATGCGCAAGATCTTCGCCTCGGGATGCGCCGCCGAAAACGCGCTCACTTTCCGCGCAACCGTGGAAAACAAATAGCTTTCTTCTAAATTCAGATAATTGCGGTTCAGTTTCATTTTTTCCTCTCTCCGATCGTTCTGTTCAAAAAACGGCTATACGTTCCGTTTCTTTTTGTCCGAAAACCGCACCGCCGCCGCGATAAATTCACGGAACAACGGGTGCGCCGCATTGGGGCGCGACTTGAATTCCGGATGGAATTGCACTCCCACAAAAAAGTCGTTCGCAGGGATCTCCACCGCCTCGACAAGCCTGCCGTCGGGCGAAGTCCCGCAGATCTTCATGCCTGCCCCTTCCACCGCATCGCGGTAATCGTTGTTAAACTCAAAGCGGTGGCGGTGCCGCTCGGAAATATCTTCTTTCCCGTAGGCCGCATACATCTTCGTTCCCTTCCGCACATGGCAGGGATACGCGCCCAGACGCATCGTTCCGCCCATTTTTACGCCCAGCTGGTCGGGCATAAGGTCGATGACGGAATGCTCTCCCTCCGGATCGAATTCCGAAGAATTCGCGTCCGCCAAACCCAACACGTGCCGCGCAAACTCGATCACGGCGATCTGCATTCCGAGGCATATCCCGAGATACGGAATATCCTTTTCCCTTGCATATTCCGCCGCGCAGATCTTGCCCTCGATGCCCCTTCCGCCGAATCCGCCGGGCACGAGCACACCGTCCACGCCGTCCAGAATTCGCGCCGTGTTCTCCTCGTTCAGAACCTCGCTGTCCACCCACTCGATCTCCACTTTCGCCGCATTTTCAAAACCCGCGTGCGCCAGCGCCTCCGCTACCGACAAATACGCATCGTGCAGCTGCACGTACTTTCCGCACAGCGCTATGTGCACCGTATCTTCGCAATTTTCCGCGCGCAAAAGCATCCTCTTCCAATCGGTAAGATCGATCGAGTTTTCCGCCATGCCGAGCTTGCGGCAGACGATCGCGGAAAGGTTCTCCCGCTCCAGCATGACGGGCGCTTCGTATAACAGAGGAAGCGTCCTGTTTTCAATAACGCAATCCGCTTCCACATTGCAGAACATCGCGATCTTTCTCTTGATGTCTTCGGGGAGCGGCGCGTCCACCCTCGCCACGATGATGTCGGGCGCAATCCCCATTCCCTGCAATTCCTTCACCGAATGCTGGGTGGGCTTGGATTTGAATTCACACGATCCCGAAATATACGGGACCAGCGTCACGTGAATAAAACAGCAGTTCCCCCGCCCCGCTTCCATGGATACCTGGCGGATCGCCTCGATAAACGGCTGGCTCTCGATATCGCCGATCGTCCCGCCGATCTCGGTGATCACCACGTCCGCCCGGCTTTGTTTGCCGACATTGTAAATAAACGATTTGATCTCGCCCGTAATGTGCGGGATCACCTGCACCGTCTGCCCGAGATATTCGCCGTTGCGTTCCTTGTTCAGCACGTTCCAATAGACCTTGCCCGTCGTCAGGTTGGAATATTTGTTGAGGTTTTCGTCGATAAAACGCTCATAATGCCCCAGATCGAGGTCCGTTTCCGCGCCGTCGTCGGTCACGAACACTTCGCCGTGCTGGTACGGGCTCATCGTGCCCGGATCGATGTTGATGTACGGATCCAGCTTCTGCGACGCAACTTTATACCCGCGCGCTTTGAGCAGCCTTCCCAGGCTCGCCGCCGTGATCCCCTTTCCGAGCCCCGACACGACGCCGCCCGTCACAAAGATGTATTTCATAATTCGACCTCCCCGGAAAAGACGGTCACCGCCTCCCCCGTCATAAAGACGCTCTCCCCCGCATTGACGACAAGATCGCCGCCCCGCAGCCTGACCAGAATGTCTTTGCCGTATTCGCATACGCCGCACGCACACGCCGCAACCGCCGCCGCGCACGCACCCGTTCCGCAGGCCAGCGTTTCTCCGCTTCCGCGCTCCCATACGCGCATTTTCAGCGCGTTCTTTCCGATCTTTTTTATAAATTCCGTATTCACACGTTCCGGAAAAAGCGGATCGTTTTCAAATTTTTTGCCGAGCGCCTCCAAATCCACTGTGTCGGGATCTTCAAACACGACACAATGCGGATTGCCCATAGACACACAGGTGATCTCGTATTCTCCGCCCGCCACTTTAACCCGCCTGCCGATCGCTTCGCCCTCCAACAGGACGGGCAGAGCCTTCGGATCGAACGACGCCGCTCCCATATCCACGCGCACCAGCTGCACTTTCCCATGCTCCGGATACAGTTTCAGATGCTTGATCCCGCTCAACGTCTCGATCGTCAATTCCGTTTTCGATACGATCCCCCGATCATACAGATACTTCCCGACGCAACGTATCGCGTTCCCGCACATCTTCCCTTCGCTGCCGTCCGCATTGAACATCCGCATCTTTGCGTCCGCCGCCGCACTCTCACAGATCATCACGATCCCGTCCCCGCCGATGCCTTTGTGCCTGTCCGAAAGCCGCACCGCAATTTTTTCGGGATCGGTAAGCTCCCCTTTCCTGCAATCGAAATAAATATAATCGTTGCCCGCTCCGTGCATCTTCGTAAATTCTTTTAACATTTTCATACCCCTCTCTCAGCTTTCATAAGCATTCAGTATGTGCAGGGCGATCTCCCTGCGCGGAAGACGCTTGTTCATCGCCTGCTTTTCTATGAAACGGTGCGCGTCCGCCTCCGTCATGTTCAGATACCGGATCAGCGCACATTTTGCACGGTCGATCAGTTTAAGATCATCGATCGCGTCTTTGAGCTTTTTGTTCTCGCTCCGCACGGCGCTCAACCGCTCCGCCGATTTTTCCGCAAACTTCAATACGGTCAGAAGCGCTTTGCATGACAAGGAAATCCCCAAAACGGGAATGCCCAGCCCCGCAAAACGGCGCTCGGCCTCCTCCCGCGCGCCCTCGCGCACCAAAGCCAGCAGCCCCGCCGTCGTCTGCTCCGAAAAATACCGCGCCGCATCTTCCCAGCCGTGCACCGATGACAGCACGAACAATACGATATTCTCCTCCGCCCCGTCCCCGCACGCCGACACAGGATCGCTTTTTATGCGCACCGCATAACCGCTTCCCGAAAGCACGGACAAAATTTTCTCCGCGGCGGCGGGAACGTCGCTGCAAATGAGTATGCTCTTCATCACAAACTCCTCCCTCGCCCCGCACCTTTGCGCACGGGAACGCCGCTTTCGTTCAAGCCGCCCGCACACGGGTATCCCGTGCGCTCGGAAACCGCTTGCGTTCAGATACCTCTTGCGTTCGGGTGTCGGTTTATCTTTGCCGAAGCCGCGGCTTCGGCGAAAAACCGAATCAGTTTGCCGTGTACATCTGTTTGTACGGGTTTGCGCTGTCGGGCGTGAGCTTGTAAAAGGTACCGTTCAGATATTTTGCGCTGTCCAGCGCAAATTTTTCGCACCATTCGCGCACAAGCCGCGCCGCTTCCCCTTCGGGAAGCCCTTCCAGCCGTTCCGCCTTGACCTGCGCAGGCAGGCGGGAGGGTATGCTTTCGCAGCGCAGATATATTTCTCCGCCGTGCATGCCCGTTCCGCAAAAATTTCCGATGATCGGCTTATCCTCCCGCGAATCGCCCAGCACGACGATGATGCCGCCCGCCTGGTATTCTCCCAAGAAACTGCCCGCTCTGCCACCGATCACGATCGCGGGTTTGTTCTCTTCGTATGCTTTCATATGAATGCCGCACCGATACCCGACGTCGCCGCGCACAAAGATCCTGCCGCCGCGCATGGCGTAACCCGTCGCATCGCCCGCGCTGCCGAATACGGCGATCTCGCCGCCGTTCATGGTATCGCCCGTCGCTTCCTGCACGTTTCCGTACACGTCGATGTCCGCCCCGTTCAGATACGCGCCCAAAGCGTTTCCCGGCGTTCCGTGAACGACGATCTTCTTTCCGCTCAGCCCGCTCGCGATATACCTCTGCCCGACGCAGTTGTCGATCGTGATCTTCTCATCCCGCGCATCGCGCACCGCTTTATCAAGAACGGAAAAATGCATTCCGTTCGCATCGATTTTCATGATATGCCTCCTTACCCTTCCCTTTATACACGTTTCGCCAGCTTTTCCGCACGGTATTGCGCCGAAAATGCCATCAGCGCAGGCTCCTCTTTCAGCGATCCGAAATCCACTTCGTCAAGCGGCGTTCGGTTGCGGATCAGCGACGTGTAGATCCCCGCGCGCTCCGGTATGTCCACGAGAATAAAACCGTTCAGCCTGTTGTCCGAATAAAACAATTTTTTATACGTATCGCCCTTTTTTTCTTCATACGTTTCGCCGAAATACGACCCCGCCGTCAAAACGTGCGAACCGAAAAAGCCGATCGCATTCATGGGCACCGCATTCGCAAAATGCGCTTCGCCGCCCGCCATGTTCGTCCCCGCGCATGCCCCCTGAAACTGCGCGTTCGGCAACAGCGCCAATATACGGCAGGTCTTTGTTGTTATATCGTAACTTTCCGTGCAATCCCCCGCGGCATACACGTCTTTCAAAGACGTTTCCTGCCTGTCGTCCGTCAGAATGCCGCGCCCGACTTTTCCGCCCGCATCCTGAACAAGCTCCACGTTCGCCCGTACCCCGACGGCAATGACCAGAATATCGAACTCCAAAACCTTCCCGCTTTTCAGATGCGCCGTGTTGCCGTCGAACTCTTGCACGCTGTCCGACAGAAAAAATTCCGCCCCGTGCCTTTCCAGCTTCTTTTGTATGAGAGAGGCGCCGTATCCGTCCAGAATGCTGGGCAGGATCCTGTCCGCCATGTCCGCCACAAAAACTTTCTTTACGCGCCCGGCGATCCCTTCCAGACATTTCAGGCCGATCAGCCCCGCCCCCACGATCAGCACCCGCTTCTCGGGCGAAAGCACCTTTTCCAGCGCGAGCGCATCGTCCAACGTCATGAAATTGAATTTGCAGGGCACGCTTTCGATGCCTTCCATGGGCGGCACGAAAGGACGGCTGCCCGCGGCCACCAACAGTTTGTCGTATGCGATCTTCCGCCCGTCCGAAAGGCAGACCTTTTTGTCAGCGGCATCGATCTTTTCGGCGCGCACGCCGAAAAGAGTGCGGATCCCGTTCTTTGCATAAAAATCCGAAGGACGGTATTTCATGCGCTCCCTGTCCGTCCTGCCCAACAGATAATAGGAAATGAGAGGCCTGCCGTACGTATGATGCTTCTCGTCCGAGATCATCGTGATCCCGCCTGCCGCATCCTTTGCGCGGATCGCCTCCGCCGCCGCAACGGCCGCCGTTGAATTGCCGATTATCACGTATTCCATATCAACCTCTCTCCTCGTAAACGATCGCATTGTTGATGCAGTGTTTGACACAATTCGGCTCCCCGCACGAATTGTTCAGGCAAAGCATACATTTTTGCGCGATCCTGCCGTCCGCGGACGGCAGGATCGCGCCGTACGGACAGACCAGCACGCAGGTGAAACACCCGACGCATTTTTCGCCGTCGATCTTCACCGTGCCGTCCTCCGCCGACAGCGCCCCCGCTATGCAGGAATGCACGCAGATCGGATCGGAACAGTGACGGCAGTTGACAGCAAAATGAACGCCGTTTCCGTCTTCCACCCGAATGTTCGGGCGGATCGCCTTGCCTTTGAGCGCCTTGACCATATCCGTAAGCCCAGAATTGGCAAACGCGCATTCATACTCGCAAAGATGACACCCCAAACACCACTTTTCGTTGACATAAATACGTTTCATAGACAAAAAGCCTCCGTCTGCGGAAAATCCGCAGACGGAGGCTTTGCGGGTTCCCGTGATTTTTTCGCCGATTTGCACGGCAAGCCATCACGGCAACCTTTTTACTTTTTCGCCGTGAAATGCTACATTTCAATATAAGCGTCGCGCTCCGCTCCCACGGATACGTAACGGATTTTACATTCGCATGCGCGCTCGATAAAATGAATGTAATCCAGCGCCTCTTTGGGCAGGTCCTCCTTCTTGCGGCATTTGGATATGTCGCAATTCCAGCCCTTGATCTTTTCAAACACGGGTTTGCACTCGTCCAGAACATCCGTGAACGGGAACTCCGTCAGCTTTTTGCCGTTCAGCTCGTACGCCGTGCAGATCTCCAGCTCCTCGTGCCCCGAAAGTATGTCCAGCTTGGTCAGCGCGATCTCGTCCGCACCCTGGCAGCGGATCCCGTATTTGGACGCCACCACGTCGAAAGGCCCTACGCGGCGGGGCCTTCCCGTCGCCGCTCCGTATTCGCCGCCCGCCTCGCGCAGCTTTTCCGCTTTCTCGCCGAAATATTCCGTCGTGAACGGGCCTTCGCCCACACACGACGAATACGCCTTCATGATCCCGATGACGTTGTCCAGCTTCAGATTCGGAACGCCCGCGCCGATCGGCGCATACGCCGCGATCGTGTTGGACGAAGACGTGTAAGGATAAATGCCGAAATCAATGTCGCGCAGTGCGCCCAGCTGCGCCTCGAACATGATCTTCTTGCCCGCTTTGTTCGCCTCGTTCAGATACAGCCCCGTATCCGCGATGTACTCTTTCAGCGGCGTGCCGTACTCCTCAAAGTAAGCGATCATGTCTTCCGTTTTGACCGCCTCCGCTCCGTATGCCTTTCGACCGTGAGGTTTTTCCACTCCACGATGTCGGGCACGCGCTTTTTCAAAAGCTCCATGTTCAGAAGTTCGCCCATGCGGAATGCCTTTTTCAGGTATTTGTCCGCATACACGGGCGCGATCCCGCGCTTGGTCGAGCCGAATTTCTTATCCGCAAGACGCTCCTCTTCCAGACAATCCTGCTGAACGTTGTACGGCATCGTGATGACCGCACGGTCGGAAATTTTCAGATTCGCGGGCGAGATCTCGATCCCCGCTTCGCGCAGGCGCGCCATTTCTCCCGCCAAATGCTTGATGTCGATGACCATGCCGGGCCCCATGACGCAGACTACACCCTCACGCAGGATCCCCGATGGAAGCAGGTTCAAAATAAACTTGCCGCGCTCGTTGATGACGGTATGCCCCGCGTTGTTGCCGCCCTGGTAACGGCAAACGATGTCGAAATCTTTGGAAAGCAGGTCGACCATGCGGCCTTTGCCTTCATCGCCCCAGTTGATACCGACAATAGATGTTAACATAAAATCTTCCTCACAAGATATAATTTTCCGCTTCGGAGAACAATTCTCCACGCTGTATATTATACCTTATTTTTTCGCTCGTGAAAAGCGAATTTTGCATAAAATCACAAGTTTTACATACTTTCTCCCGCGTATTTTATGCCGAGGACGGAAAGTTCGGTATCCGTAAGCCCGATGCCCCGCAGCATCAGCCTGTTCCCGCGCAGCGCTTCCACCGAATTGATACCCATGCCGCCCATCATCTCCTGGATCTCGTGGTTCCATGCCGTCACAAGATTCACCAGCCGCTTGTACCCCACGTCCGGATTCAGCCTCTTTACCAGCTCGGGGATCTGCGTGGCGATGCCCCAGTTGCATTTTCCCGTATGACAGCTCCTGCACAGATGACACCCCAGCGCAAGCAATGCCGCCGTGCCGATATAGCACGCATCCGCCCCAAGCGCGATCGCCTTCACCACGTCCGCGCTCGACCGCACCGAGCCGCCGACAACGACCGACACTTCGTCGCGGATCCCCTCTTCGCGCAGGCGCTCGTCGATCTGCGCCAAAGCAAGTTCGATGGGAATGCCTACATTGTCGCGGATGCGCGTGGGCGCGGCGCCCGTGCCGCCGCGGTATCCGTCGATCGCGATGATGTCCGCACCGCTGCGCGCGATCCCGCTCGCGATCGCCGCACAGTTGTGCACCGCCGCGATCTTGACGATGACGGGCTTTTTGTAATCCGTCGCCTCTTTGAGCGAATACACGAGCTGACGCAGATCCTCGATCGAATAGATGTCGTGATGCGGCGCAGGCGAGATCGCGTCCACGCCCTGCGGGATCATGCGCGTTTCGGATACGTCCGCCGAGATCTTCTCTCCGGGAAGATGCCCGCCGATGCCCGGCTTCGCGCCCTGCCCCATCTTGATCTCGATCGCCGCCGCCGCGTCCAGATATTCCTTATGCACACCAAATCTGCCCGACGCCACCTGCACGATCGTGTTTTTGCCGTATTTATAAAAATCTTTGTGCAGCCCGCCTTCGCCCGTATTGTAAAAAGTACCGAGCTCTTCCGCCGCCCGCGCAAGCGCTTCGTGCGCATTGTAGCTGATCGAGCCGTAACTCATCGCCGAAAACATGATCGGCACTTTGAGCTTCAACTGCGGCGGAAGAGTGTTTTTGAGTTTTCCGTTCGCATCGCGCTCGATCTTCACCGTGCGTTTGCCCAGCCACAACTGCGTTTCCATCGGTTCGCGCAGCGGATCGATGGGCGGGTTTGTCACCTGCGACGCGTTGATCAGCATTTTATCCCAGAATACGGGATAGTCCTTCGGGTTCCCCATCGACGACAAGAGCACCCCGCCGCTGTTCGCCTGGCGGTACACTTCGTTGATCGTCTGATTGTCCCAGTTTGCATTGATTTTATAAGTATCGTCCGATTTTACGATCTTCAGCGCATGCGTCGGACATACGCACACGCACCTGTGACAATTCACGCACAGACCGCTGTCCGCCCGCATCGTACCCGTTTCCGCATCGAAGGAATGCACCAGGTTCGCGCATTGCCGCTCACACACGCGGCAGGCTATGCAGCGGTCTTTGTCGCGCACGACCTCGTACTCGGGCTGTATATACATATTCATAATGCACGCTCCTTGTCGTACAGTTCAAAAATGACCGGCTCTCCGCCCGCCGGAGAATATACTTTGTCCGGATCGGGCTGGATCGCGCGGATCGCGCTCTCCTCGCTCGCCATATACGCGACGTCCCCCTTTTCCGCACACACCATCGAACGGAGTTTTAAACGGTCGCCCAGCGTCATCAGCCCGCCCGTGTACCCCAGGATCACCGAAAAAGG
Organism: uncultured Clostridia bacterium; assembly: GCA_944341655.1. GTDB lineage: Bacteria > Bacillota > Clostridia > Christensenellales > Borkfalkiaceae > Borkfalkia. The sequence goes on from CALVMA010000145.1 coordinate 11,252, forward strand.
CCCCGTGATCAGCAGCGACGGAAACATCCGCCGCAAAAGCGTTTCCTGCTCGCGCACATCCTGCGGCTTGTCTTCGATCGTCGACCAGAAGGACGCCGCGATCACCCGCGCCGTTTCTTCCAGCGTCAGACCGCGCTTGCGCACCAGATAATCGATGATGTACGTGATCACTTCCGTGTCCGTCTGCAACGTGCATTTGTATCCGAACATCTCGATGTAACGGCGGTTCGCGTCGTACGACGAGATCTCGCCGTTATGCACTACGGAAAAATCCAAAAATCCGAACGGATGCGCGCCGCCCCACCAGCCGGGCGTGTTCGTCGGATACCTGCCGTGACAGGTCCAGGCATACCCCTCGTACTCTTCCAGACAATAATACCTGCCGATATCCTCGGGAAAGCCGACTCCCTTGAATACCCCCATGTTTTTCCCGCTGGAAAACACATACGCACCCTTGATCCGCACATTCACGCGGTTCGCACAACGCGCCACGTATTCGCGCTCGTCCAGATGACTGTCCGCAAGCTTCCGTGAAAGCGGCGTCACAAAATAACGGTAAATGAGCGGCTCGTCCGTGATCGACGCGATCTTACGCGTGCGGATCTGCGACGAATACGCGATCTCAAAATGCCTGCCCAAAAACGATTCCGTCTCCGCACGCGCACTCTCGTTGTCAAAAAATAAGTGAAACGCGTAAAAATCTTTGTAATGCGGATAGATCCCGTATCCCGCAAAACCGCCGCCCAGTCCGTTGGACCGGTCGTGCATCACGGATATCGAACGGATCATACACTCCCCGCTCATCCTCCGCCCGCTGCGGTCGATGATCCCCGTCACCGCACACCCCGACGGATTCCTGAATTGTCCTTCCCGCATCAGCATCTCTTTCTCTCCCATAGCCGCACCCGCGGTGCGCCTTCAAAATTCCTCTCTATTATAATTCAGAGAGCTTTTTTCCGTCAAGCACGCACGGCAAAATCGAACTTTCGTCATTTTGAATACTTGGTATAAGCGCAGGTTATCCGTTCCCCGCCGCACGCCGCAAAACAAAAAAACGCCCGCCTACAAAACAAAAACCGCACGCCCGCAAAACAAAAACCGCACGCCGCTCTTTTTCCCTTTGCATCTTATAACCTTGCTTTCCGCTCCCGTTTATGTTATACTGTGTCAGGACAAAACACCGTGCTTGCCCGCACCGATCTTTGCATCGCAAAAGGAAAATTTATGTCGCATATCTTTTTAGGCTCTTTCAGCCTCTACGAACTCTTTCTCTTTTTCTTCCTCTATTCCTTCCTCGGCTGGTGCAGCGAAGTCGTCTTCGCAACCCTCAAAACAGGAAAATTCGTCAACCGCGGCTTCCTCAACGGCCCCGTCTGCCCCATCTACGGCACGGGCGTCGCCCTCCTCCTACTCTGCCTTACCCCTTTAAAGGACTATCCCTGGGCCGTCTTCGCCGTTTCCGTAGTCCTCTGTTCCCTCTTGGAATTTTTGACAGGCTTTTTGCTCGAAAAGATCTTCCATCGCAAATGGTGGGATTATTCGGACAGAAAATTCAACATCGGCGGCTTTATCTGCCCCGAAATGTCTTTGCTGTGGGGCGTTGCCGCCGTCGCCGTCCTGTACGGCATCCAGCCGACTTTCGCCGCCCTGATCGGACATTTGCCGCTCCTTGCCGGATACATTTTGCTCGGCGTCTGCGCCGCGGCTTTCGTAACCGATCTCGTCTTTACCCTGCTGCAGATCTCCGCGCTCGGCAAACGGTTTAAAGAATTGCAGAAGATCAACGCCGCGCTCCGGCTCGGCTCCGACGCCCTCGGCAACGCCCTTTCGCACGCCGCCATAAAGGGCGCCGAAAAAATCGGAGAAATACGCCAAAACGGCAACGAAAAATTGGACACCCTCAAAGAAAACGGCGCCCACGCCCTCGATAATTTGCGCTACCGCAACGCAAAACGCACGGACAACCTCTACGACAAAATCGAAAACAGCCGCCTCGCCAAAGCCTTCCCCGCCCTCGCCCCTTCCCAAAAACGCCGCGAAAAAGTCCGCAAGACCATCCGCGATTGGGAGAAAAAACAGGCGGAAAACGAGTCCGCACGCACCGATGCCGACGGACAGAACAACAAGGCAGATAACACCTCCGCACGCACGGATCCCGACGAACAAAAATAAGAAACGGACGGCGCCTTCGGCCGCCCGTTCGCTCCCAAACCGCGCATAGATAACGCCCCTTTGCCTTTCGGCAAAGGGGCGTTATCTATCTATGAGAGAGCTTGTGTGTGCGCTGCCAACACCTTTGCGCATATATCGGAATCGGCCGTATAGCCCCGTTTCCGATCCCGAAAGCGCCTATGCAAGTCTATGTGCGTACAGGAAAAACCGCGTCATCCATTTTCTTCGGGATCCTGCAAAGCCTCGTATCCCGATTCGCCCGTGCGTACGCGCACCACGTCTTCCACGTCGTAAACGAAGATCTTGCCGTCGCCGATATGCCCCGTATAAAGAGCTTTCCTCGCCGCCGCAACCACCTGCGATACGGGCACTTTGCTGACGACCACTTCCACTTTGACTTTCGGCAAAAGATCGATATCCACCTTGATACCGCGGTAATATTCGCCCGCGCCTTTCTGCACGCCGCAACCGAGCACCTGCGTGACCGTCAGCCCCGTCACGCCGATCTCGCCCAGCGACGCTTTCAGCTCTTCAAACTTCGACTGTTTGGTAACAATGACCACCTTCGTCAGTTTTGCCGCAATGCTCCCCTGTTTGGGCTCGGGAACGGATAAGACGGCAGGTACCTCCGCCGCGCGTTCCCCTTCCGCACAGAAAGGAACGCCTTCGGGATCCAGCATCTCCGCCGCAAGCGGTACCGCCGCGAAATCCGCATACGCGCTCGGCAACCCGTGTTCGTGTTTGTCCAGCCCTTCGATCTCTTCCGCCCGCGAAGCGCGCAGCCCCACCGTGTGTTTGAGAAGCTGGAACAACCCGATCATGCACACGACCGTCCACGCCGCGATCGCCGCTATGCCGATCAGCTGCACCGCCAGCTGCGCAAAACTGCCCGTGTAGAACAGCCCCGTACCCGTCGAGAACAATCCGCACGCGATCGTACCCCAAAGCCCGTTGCATCCGTGCACCGCGATCGCTCCCACCGGATCGTCCACATGGAATTTTTTGTCCACGACCTCCACCGCAACCACAACCAGTATGCCCGCCACAACGCCGATAAAAAACGCGCCCGCAATGTCCACCGCCGCACAGCCCGCCGTGATCGCAACAAGCCCCGCCAGCGAACCGTTCAGCGTCATGGATACGTCCGGCTTTTTGTTCCGTATCCACGTGAATATCATCGTCGCACAGGTCGACGATGCCGTCGCAACCGTCGTCGTCACGAGGATCTGCGCCAACTGCACGATGTCTCCCGCCGCCGCGCCGTTAAATCCGTACCAGCAAAACCACAGGATAAATACCCCCAATGCCCCGATCGTCAGGTTGTGCCCCGGGATCGCACGGATATATTTCACTTCCCTGCGGTTCAACGTCGGTTTGCCCTCTTTATCCAGATATTTCCCCCAGCGCGGCCCCAAAATAAGCGCCCCGATAAACGAGGATATCCCGCCTACCATGTGTATCAGCGACGAACCCGCAAAATCAATGTACGTCACTCCCAAAATTTCCTCGGAAAGCCATCCGCCGCCCCATGCCCAGTGCGCTTCGATCGGATATACGATCGCACTGATCACCAGCGAATAAATACAATACGACAAGAATTTCGTCCGCTCCGCCATCGCCCCCGATACGATCGTAGCCGTCGTCGCACAAAATACCAGGTTAAAGAAAAACGTAGACCAGTCGTAATTCGCAAAATCCGCAAACAGATCCAGGTTCGGCAGACCGATCAGCCCGAATAATACGTCCTCCCCCATCATCAGCCCCGCTCCCAGCAAAATAAACACGATCGTCCCCAAACAAAAATCCATCAGGTTCTTCATGATTATGTTCCCGGCGTTTTTCGCCCGCGTAAAACCCGTCTCCACCATCGCAAATCCCGCTTGCATAAACCACACCAGAATCGCTCCGATCAGAAACCATACACCCGTCGAACCATAAATACTTTCCATAATTCTGCTCCTTTATGATAAATTGCAATAAAATCAAAATAAAAAACGGCGCGGAAATTTTCGGGCAAAATACTTTGCTTGAAAGGCATTGCCTTTCCCCTCCTTTCCGCGCCATTGCGAATCAGCCGTTATTCAGTTGTGCCACCGTTCCGCCGCACACGGCGGATCTGCCTTTATTTACTCGCGCCGCCGTTTTGCCGCGCCATGACGGATCTGCCGCCATTTTGCCCGATGTTTTTGCCGTGCCATGACGGATCTGCCGCCATACAGCCCGACCTTTTGCCGCCTGTTCCGCCGCGCCGTTACCGCGCCCCGAGGCGGGGTATGCCGAAAATCGGCATCAGACGCTGAAGAGGATATCGCCGTACGTCGGGAAAGGCCAATACTTCTTGGAAGTGTTGACTTCCATATCGTCCGCATACGCGCGCATCTCCTGCATGACGGGAATGACTTTGTCCGCAAAGAAGCGGGCAGATTTTTCCGCGTCGGAAATGCCTTTGACTTCCACGAGCAGACGTTCGATCTCGCCGATCTTGTAATACATCGCTTCGTTGGACGCGGAAAGTTTCGCCGCAAGCTCTTCCTCTGCTTTGCAGGAAAGCCCCATCGCTTTCTTGGAAGAGATCTCGCCGCAAAGTTCGGCAATATAGGAATTGACCGCGGGGAAAATGTCCTTCTTGCCCATCTCGATCATGGTCAGCGCTTCGATGGTCAGAACCTTTCCGTAATTTTCCAGCATGATCTCCGTGCGCGAACGCACTTCGCGCTCGGTGAACACATCGTTGCGTTCGAAAAGCTCGATGTTCTTCTTTGCCGCAAAATACGGCAGAGCTTCGGCGCTGTTGCGCAAATTCAAAAGCCCGCGCTTTTTCGCCTCTTTCGCCCACTCTTCGGTATAGTTGTTGCCGTTGAAAATGATGCGTTTGTGGTCTTTAATGGTACGCGCCACCAGATCATGCAGGGCCGCGTTGAAATCCTCGGCTCCTTCCAGCTCGTCCGCAAACTGCCTCAGCTCGTCCGCCACGATCGTGTTGAGTATGATGTTCGGCCCCGCGATCGAGAAAGTCGAGCCCAGCATGCGGAATTCAAACTTATTGCCCGTAAACGCAAACGGAGAGGTACGGTTGCGATCTGTCGTGTCCTTGGGAAGATCGGGCAGCGTATCCACGCCCAATTTCATGACCTGCTTGCCCTTTCCCCTGTATTTGATATCTTTTTCCAGCGCGTCGATCACTTCGGCGAGCTCCTCGCCGATAAACATGGAAACAATGGCGGGAGGCGCCTCGTTCGCTCCCAGACGATGATCGTTGCCCGCGCTCGCCACCGAAAGCCGCAAAAGATCCTGGTATTCGTCGACCGCCTTGACCACCGCGAGAAGAAATGTCAAAAACTGGCTGTTTTCGGCGGGCGTAGAGCCCGGATCCAGCAAGTTCACGCCCGTATCCGTACTCATCGACCAGTTGTTGTGCTTGCCCGAACCGTTTACGCCCGCAAACGGCTTTTCGTGCAGCAAACAATACAACCCGTGCTTCGCCGCAACCTTCTTCATCGTCTCCATCATCAGCTGGTTCTGATCGGACGCAACGTTCGTGATCGTGAAGATCGGCGCAAGCTCGTGCTGCGCGGGCGCCACTTCGTTGTGCTCCGTCTTCGCAAGTATGCCCAGCTTCCAAAGCTCTATGTCAAGATCGTGCATGAATGCGCTTACACGCGATTTGATCGGCCCGAAATAATGGTCCTCCATCTCCTGCCCCTTCGGAGGCTTCGCCCCGAACAGCGTTCTGCCCGAAAAAACAAGATCTTTGCGCGCATCGTACATCTTGCGGTCGATCAGAAAATATTCCTGCTCCGCACCCACCGTCGGAAATACGCGCTTGACCGCCGTGTTGCCGAACAGACGCAGAATCCGCAGAGCCTGCTTGTTCAGCGCCCGCATACTCTTCAGAAGCGGCGTCTTTTTGTCCAAAACTTCGCCGCCGTACGATACGAACGCCGTCGGTATGCACAGCGTCCCGTCTTTGATAAACGCAAAGGACGTCGGATCCCACGTCGTGTACCCGCGCGCTTCGAACGTCGCCCTCACCCCGCCGCTCGGGAAGGAAGAGGCATCGGGTTCGCCTACCACCAGCTCCTTCCAGGAAAAATCCATGATCACTTTCCCGTCTTTTACCGGCGATATGAAACTGTCGTGCTTCTCCGCCGTGATCCCAGTCATCGGCTGAAACCAGTGCGTATAATGCGTCGCCCCCTTTTCGACCGCCCAATCCTTCATCGCGTTCGCTACGATCCCCGCTATGCTTACGTCCAGAGGCAATCCCTCATCGATCGTCTTCTTTAAGGATTTGAATACATCTTTCGGCAATTTGTCCTGCATCACTTGCAGATTGAATACGCTTTCGCCGAACATTTCAGGAATTTTCATATACCTTCTTCTCCTTTGCCGCGAGCGGCCCTTTTTCAGGGATGGTTATAACAAAAAGCACCGTGAGACAATGCCGCCAAAACCATCACTCACAGCGCCCTTGCTGTTTTCATGCTTTCATTATATGAAACAGAACAAAATTTGTCAAATCTTTTTTATACATTTCAATTATCACAAATAATTATAGCCCGTATAACAAAAAGCCGAGAACAAACAGCCCTCCTTTTTTCTTAAAAACAGGCATTGACTTTTACTTTTGCGCGTAGTATAATAGAAATATCTTAAATCTATAGTTAAGGAGATTTTGGCAATGGCAAAAAGTCGCAGCGATTATTTTGGTTTAAACTACCTCTTGAGCGTTATCCTCGCGATCATACCCGTCACTTCCCTCATTTGCGGATTCGTGACCCGTCTTTTGGAAGGAAAGATCGTCGCAGCTCTCATCCGCATTGTTTTCGGTTGGAACATCGTCTGGATCATCGACCTGGTCCTCATGATCCTGTCCAAACACATCCTTCGCCTGCTCAATATCTGATGTGATTTCCGGCGGGACGCTTTTCAGCGTCCCGCCTTTTTTAGTCCGCGCCCCGCTGCCCCGCGTCCTGCAAACCATCCCTTTGCGGGAACAGGCGGAGAGAGCGCCGCGATCCCATTAAAAAAGTCCGGACAAACGCCGGACTTTTTTCTTTGATCTGCCGTCCGATCGGTTTTTAAAACCGATCGGACGGCATTTTGTTTTACTTATTGTAATGCACGATCTGCGAGAAGTCCGCCGCTTTGAGCGAAGCGCCGCCGATCAGGCCGCCGTCGATCTCGGGCATCGCCATCAGTTCCTTGCAGTTCTTCGCGTTCATGCTGCCGCCGTACTGAATGCGTACCTTTTCCGCACACTTCGGGCAGAACACTTCCGCACAAGTTTTACGGATAAAGCCGATCGTCTCGTTCGCCTGTTCCGCCGTCGCCGTCCTGCCCGTGCCGATTGCCCAGACAGGTTCATACGCGATCACGATCTTCGAAACGTCGTCCAGCCCTTTCAACCCTTCGCGGATCTGTACGGAAAGCACGTCCTCCGTCTTGCCCGTTTCGCGCTCTTCCAAACTTTCGCCCACGCATACGATCGGCGTAAGCCCCGCCGCAAGCGCCGCGTGCATGCGCTTGTTCACCGTCTCGTCCGTTTCCCCGAAATACTGACGGCGCTCGCTGTGCCCGATGATGACGTACTCTACCCCGTATTCTTTGAGCATCGCCGCGGAAATTTCACCCGTATAGGCGCCTTTTTCCGCAAAATGCACGTTCTGCGCACCCAACGCGATGTTGCTGCCCTTCAACGCCTCGGACACCGCGGGGATATCCGTAAACGGAACGCATACCACCACGTCGCACTCCGCATCCGAAACAAGCGGTTTGAGCGCGTCGACCAACGCAACGCCCTCCGCCGCCGTATTGTTCATTTTCCAGTTTCCTGCAATAATCGGTTTTCTCATAATCGTCCTCTCTTTTTTCATGCAAAAAACCGCGCAACGCGGTTTTTTGATTCTTGTCAGTCTTTATCGTTCAGGCATGCAATGCCGGGAAGCACTTTGCCTTCCATCAGCTCCAAAGACGCGCCGCCGCCCGTCGAAATATGCGTCATCTTGTCCGCAAAACCGAGCTGCTGCACCGCCGCCGCAGAATCGCCACCGCCGATGATCGTCGTGGCATCCTTCGCGTCCGCCATCGCTTTCGCGACCGCGATCGTGCCTTTCGCAAGGATCGGGTTTTCAAATACACCCATAGGCCCGTTCCAGACCACCGTCTTGGCTCCCTTGATCGCATCCGCAAAAAGCTTCTGCGTTGCTTCGCCTATATCCAGCGCTTCCATATCCGCAGGAATCTTGTCGATGTCCACCGTCTTGACTTCGATGGGCGCATCGATCGGGTTCGGGAAATCGCTCGCGATCACCGCGTCTACGGGCAGCAAAAGCTTCTTGCCCGTCGCTTTCGCCTTCTCCATCATTTCCTTGCAGTATCCGATCTTTTCATCGTCCACCAGGGATTTTCCGATCTCGTAACCCTGCGCTTTGATAAACGTATATGCCATGCCGCCGCCAATGATCAGCGTGTCGCACTTGTTCAAAAGGTTCGCGATCACGTTCAGCTTGTCCGCAACCTTCGCTCCGCCCAAAACCGCTACGAACGGATGCACCGGATGATCCAGACTGTCCGCCATCACTTCCAGCTCTTTCTGGATCAGGAAACCGCAGACCGCCGTCTTGACAAGACCGTATTCCACGATCGCCGCCGTCGATGCGTGCGAACGGTGCGCCGTTCCGAATGCGTCATTCACATATACGTCGCAATAGGACGCCAGCTTCTTGCAGAATTCAATATCTTTGCCCTCTTCGCCCGCATAGAAACGCAGGTTCTCCAAAAGCACGCACTCCCCTTCTTTGAGAGCCGCTACCTTCTTCTCCGCGTCCGGCCCGATCACGTCCGCCGCAAACGTCACTTTATTGTCCAGAAGCTCGTTCAGCCTGTCCGCCACAGGTTTCAGCGTCAGCTTGACAGGATCGCTCTTCTTCGCTTTCGCAATATATTCTTCCGTCGCCGCCGCACGCTCCGCTTCGGGCAGAGCTTCCACCGCCTTCTTCTCTTTCTTGTTGAGCTTTACTTTCTCATCAAAAATATTGTGCGGCTTGCCCATATGCGAGCAAAGCACGACTTTCGCACCCTGCCCCATCAGATATTTGATGGTCGGGAGCGCACCCATGATCCTGTTTTCGTCGGTGATCTTGCCGTCCTTCATCGGAACGTTGAAATCACAGCGGACGAGAACTCTTTTGCCCTTTACGTCGACATCCGTGACAGACTTCTTATTCATTGCGTTATCTCCTTTGGATTTTTATTCCGTATAATATGATATACTTTTTTTGCGCGATTGTCAAGGAATTGTCCGATTCCGCGCGCGCGGCACGAAAAAATTACGCGCGCGTGCGCGCGCCGCCATAGAATATCCTTCGCCCGACAACGCTCACTCTTCCGGCTGCACCGTGCGCAGGCGGCCTTTGAAATTGCCGTCCGCAAATCCGTTCTGCCGCCATGCCTCATATACCGCGATCGCCGCCGAGTTGGAAAGATTCAGCGATCGGATCTCCCCGATCATCGGAATGCGCACCGCATTCTTGTAATGCTTGGCAAGCAGCGTTTCCGGCAACCCCTGCGTTTCTTTGCCGAATACCAGAAAATCCCCCGCGCCGTATTTTACATCGCTGTGCGTCTTTGCAGCCTTCGTGGAGAAAAAATAAAAATTGCTGCCCGCGTTTTTCTCCAAAAGCTCGTCCACACTGTCATAAAAAGTGATATCCACATAATGCCAGTAATCCAGCCCAGCACGCTTGAGATATTTGTCCGAAACCTCAAACCCGAGCGGACGCACCAGATGCAGCCGACACCCCGTCGCCGCACACGTCCTCACGATATTCCCCGTATTTTGCGGGATCTCAGGCTCCACCAATGCTATATTGAACATACCTTCCTCTCCTCCGCCCGCGGCGGCACGACTTGCCCCCGCAAACGTTTTTGCGCCGCAAAATACCACCGCAAAGGCGCTCCGTAACGCCTGTCAATCCCTTGCGGCGCCCTGCGCCATCGCTTTTTTATACCGTTTTTTACACCTCTATAATTTTAACAAAATCCATGGAATTGTCAACTCAATCGCCCCGCTTTTTCCCCGTTTTCCGCGATCCGCAAAGCACGCTTTTTGCCTGCGCTTTCATCCCTGCCGCACGGCCGCGGCCGCCCGTTCCGCCATTTATTTCGGATTTTTGTCGAAAATACTTGACTTACCCGCTTCCTTTGCAGTATAATATATGCACTGAAATGTGCTAAACGATGTTGCAAAAACGTTGCACATATTAAAATCGACCACACTCACTACCCATATTTTTTCTCATTTGTTTTAGGAGGACGGCGCACCGCAAGGTGCGCCGTCCTTCTTTTGCCGCGCTACAGGCCGCGATGCCGTCCGACGCAAGGCCGCTTGCGTCGGACGGCATTTTTTTCGCCCCGCCATGCGGCCGCTTGGCCGCCGCCCGCGTTTGTCCTCCCACTGCGGTCGTCTTCTGCCCTCCGCAAACGCCTGCCGCCCGTTTTCACGTTCCGCCGCCGAAGCGGCCTGTCCATGTTAACGTTTATTCGCAACATAATCGGCGGAAATAATTTATTTGCTTCATAAAATGAAATTTTTCAAAATTCTATCACATTTTATTTGGCAAAAATGCCGCCAAATAAATTGACTTTCCCGCCTTTTTCTATACAATGAAACACGCCATCAAGAAAAAACAAATAATTTTTACAAGGATGTACCGAATGAAAAAATTTTTAGTATCTCTTTTTTCTTTGCTTTTTCTCCTCGGCTGCGTTGCCGGCATAGCCGCCTGCAATCCCTCTGCACCCGTTCCGGAAGAAAAGCACAACGTAAACTTCTACGACGGCGAAACCCTCGTTTCGACCTTCCGTACCGGCGGAAACGAGGTCATTCCTCTCCCCGAACCGACGGCACCCGATCATTTCAGGCCGGACGGGTGGTTTTTGGACGCGGGGACTTGGGAACAGCCCTTTACGGAAAAGGATTATTCACAGAAAAAACTGACAGAAGACCTCGACGTCTACGCAAAATGGACGCAGACGGAATTTCAAGTGACTTTTGAAGAGAACGGCGGTTCCGACGTTGCGGACGGTTGGTTCGGCAAAATCGATACCGAACCCGCAACCGACCGCCAGGGATATATTTTCGGCGGGTGGTTTGCCTCTTCCGATCTCTCGGGCG
>CALVMA010000146.1 GCA_944341655.1 uncultured Clostridia bacterium
GTTTATTCGAGGATCGCTTTGATCCTGCGGATCCCGCTTGCGGAGGACTGTTCTTTCACGATCCTGAAATGTCCCAGCTCGCCCGTGCAAGCCGCGTGCGGACCGCCGCACATCTCGCGCGAGAAAGTGCCGATGCTGTACGTCTTGACGACGTCGCCGTATTTATTGTCGAACACGCCGACGATGCTTTCCGCGCGCACTTTGTCGTAGGGCATTTCTTCAAAGACGACGGGAATATTTTCCCCGATCTTCTCGTTCACGAGATCTTCCACCGCCTTGATCTCTTCCTGCGTCATCGGGCGCGCGAAGTTGAAGTCGAAACGAAGGCGTTCGGGCGTGATGTTGCTGCCCTTCTGGTTGATATCGGGCGAAAGCACCGCTTTGAGCGCCGCGTTCAGCAGGTGCGTTGCGGTATGCAGGCGCGTCGTCGCGACGCCCGTGTCCGCAAGGCCGCCCTTGAACTCGCCCGCCGCCTGCGCGTGGCTCTTTTCCTGGTGCTCGCGGAATGCCTCCTCGAAGCCCTTTTCGTCCACCGTAAAGCCGCGTTCGCCCGCCATTTCCACCGTCAGCTCGAGCGGGAACCCGTACGTATCGTACAGCTTGAACGCCGCCTTTCCGCCGATCGCCGTCTCGGGAACGTACGACGCGTCCTGCTTGCTCATAAACTCGTTCTTGCGCGCGATGCCCGCGATCGTCTTTTCAAACTCCTTCATGCCCTTCTCGAGCGTCGCCTCGAACCGCGAGATCTCCCGTTCGATCTCCTGCAAAATGTATTCCCTCTTTTCGGGCAAAAGCGGGTACGCCTCGCCGTACACGTCGTCGATGAATACCTTCGCCACGCCCAGCATCTCCGTGCTCGCAATGCCCAGCGCCTTGCAATAACGGATCGCACGGCGCATCAGCCTGCGCAGTATATACCCCGCGCCCGTGTTCGACGGCAGAATGCCGTTCACGTCGCCGATCAGCATGACCGTCGTGCGCGTATGGTCCGCAATGATGCGCATCGCCTTGCGGTCCGCGCCGCCGTCGTCGTATTTCTTGCCCGATACCTTTTCCAGATACCCGATCGCTCCGCTGAAAAGATCGGTCTTGTACCCGTCCGTCAGCCCGTTCAAAAACGCGAGCATCCTGTCCAGCCCGAACCCCGTGTCCACGTTCTTGTTTTCCAAAGGCTCGTAACCGTCCGCCGTCTTTTTGTACTGCATGTACACGTCGTTGCCGATCTCGACGTACCTGCCGCATTCGCAGTTGATGTCGCAGGGCGTCCTGCCGCATTCCTTGTCCGTTAACGGATAAAACCACTCGTTGTCCGGCCCGCAGGGCGTGCCCACCGTGCCTTCCAGCTCCCACCAGTTGTTGGACTTGTCCAGATAAAAAATATGCTCGGGTCTGATCCCCAACCCTATGAGCAGGTTCGCCGTCTCATCGTCGCGCGGGGCGCTCTCGTTGCCCGCAAACACCGTCGAGCAGATCTTGTCCGCGTCCAACCCGAATACCTTCGTCAAAAGCTCGAACGACCACGCCGTCTTTTCCTTTTTGAAATAATCGCCCAGCGACCAGTTCCCCATCATCTCGAAAAACGTGAAATGGGACGCGTCCCCGACCGACTCGATGTCCACCGTGCGCACACACCCCTGCACGTTGCACAGCCTCTTGCCCGCAGGGTGGGGCTGTCCCAAAAGATAGGGCATCAGCGGCTGCATTCCCGCCACGTTGAACATGACGCCCGTCGACCCGTCCCCGATCAGCGACACCGCACCGATGTTGACGTGCCCTTTGCTCTCATAAAAGGATATCCATTTGTTTCTCAGTTCTTTGGATGTGATCATATTTCGCCTCTTTATTTATTTCCGTTTTCGACTTTTTTTCTTATGCCGCGGCTCCGTGAACGGAGCCGCGGCATAAGGCGTCAGTTTTAGTCTTGTCCGCCTTGTTCTTTCTGCCCGTTGTCTGCCGCCGCTCGCTCCTCTTTTTCAGATGCGGTATCATCCGCCTGTTCGTCCGGCGCCACGGGGAAGATCTCCCCTTTCGTGCATTCGAATTTCTCGCCCGTAAGTTTTTCCAGCGCCGCTTCCAGCTTGGAAATGCGGCATTTGAGATACTTGATCTCCTCCGCGTTCGGATCCACCTTTTCCTGCAAAAGGTCGGGTTTTTCGCCGCGGATGCGCACCACGCGCCCCGGCACGCCGACGACCGTCGCGTGCGGCGGCACTTCCTTCAATACGACCGCGCCCGCGCCGATCTTCGCGCCTTCACCGACGGTGAACCCGCCCAAAACTTTCGCGCCCGAACTGATCACCACGTCTTTCTCGATGGTCGGATGCCGCTTTCCCTTGTCCTTGCCCGTGCCGCCCAAAGTCACGCCCTGGTAGATCACAACGCCGCTCTTGACTTCCGCCGTTTCCCCGATCACGACGCCCATGCCGTGGTCGATGAATACCCCGCCTTCGATCTTCGCCGCGGGATGGATCTCGATGCCCGTCAAAAACTTCGCAAACTGCGATACCATCCGCGCCAAAAGTTTTAAGTGCATTTTATACAACCGGTTGGCAAACCTGTGCCAGGACAGCGCGTGCACTCCCGAATAGGTCAGCCAGATCTCGAATTTGTTGCGCGCGGCGGGATCGTTGCGCTTTGCCGCTTCGATATCCGCGCGTAATCGTTTGAACATAATCTTCTCTCCCTTGCCGCTTTCGGCGGCTCCTTAACGATATCCCAGCTTTGCAAGACCGTCCAAAAGCTCTTTCGCTCTTTTTGCGGCTTCCTTGTTTTCGCCCGCCGCCGCTTTTTTTGCCCAGCGCACCGATTCCGCATAATTGACGGAAACGCCCGCGCCGTTATAATAGCAACTGCCGAGATTGTACTGCGCGGCGGCAACCCCCTGCTCCGCAGATTTTTTATACCATTCGAACGCTTTTACAACGTCTTTGGTCACGCCATTGCCGTTTTTATAGCATACGCCGAGATTATACTGCGCGAAGGCATACCCCTGCTCCGCAGACTTTTTAAACCATTCGACCGCTTTTACAACGTCTTTGGTCACGCCCGCGCCGTTATAATAGCAAACGCCGAGATTATTCTGCGCGCCCGCATACCCCTGCTCCGCAGATTTTTTATACCA
>CALVMA010000147.1 GCA_944341655.1 uncultured Clostridia bacterium
CTCCTCTTCCAGCGCGTCCAGGTATGCCCCCACAAATTTTCCCGTCCTGTTGATGTCCGCCGTGATAAAAGAACAGTAACTGCACTTGGACGGGCAAAACGGAATGCCGATGTACAGGTCGGCCGCCCCCTCTTCCTTCGCGTAAATGCCCTTTTGCGCCTCCAAAACCGCGCGCACCAGACGTATGTTTTCCGCACTTACGCCGAACTTTTCAAAAAGAGGCGCAAAGTCCCGCCCCGCTTCCTCTTCCGCATACGCAAGCTTGGTCGGACGAATGCCCGTCAAGGCACCCCACGGCATGGCCTTCCCCGTTTCCGATCTCAGCGCCTCGTACAGCGCAAGTTTCGCAAACCGCCGCGCGTACCGCTTGAACTCGATCTCCCCCGCATATGCCTGCTCTTCGCAAAACGCGTATTCTCTCCCGTTCACCGCGACGGCGTTTTTGAATTTGTACCCGTCCGCGGAAAAAACGTGCGAAACCTGCGGCACGTCCGCGCCGAACAGGCGCATCACATCCATCAGCTCCGCACGCAAAAATTCTGAATTCGTTTCCAACATGCTACACCCGATTCTCTTTTTCGTCGGCAGGCTCCTCTGTTGCCCGCCCCGTCCCCCGCTCTTCGGCATAAAACCGATGCGAAGTCCGTTTTGTATGTTCATCGGCATAAAAGCCGAAGCGATGTCCGTTTTGTGCGCTCACTGCGCATAGGGATTGTAACGGCGTTCGTGTTCCAGCGTCGTCGGCTCGTCGTGCCCGGGGTAAACGGTTCGGTCTCCCGAAATGGCAAACAGTTTTTTCACGCTGGATATGAGCGCGCTTATGCTTCCGCCCGGAAAATCCGTGCGGCCGACGCTTTCCAAAAAGAGCGTATCGCCCGTGAAAAGGCAATCCTTGCAGAGAAAGCACACTCCGCCCGGCGTGTGCCCCGGCGTGGCGATGACAAAGAAATTCATGCCGCAAAGCGCAAAAGATTCGCCGCCGCGGAAAGTAAAATCCACGCGGAAGGGCGGAACGGGCACGCCTGCCTCCGAAGAGAGGTTCGCTTCTCCTCCGATCAGCTCCAGCTCGTCCTCGCAGCATCCGATCTTCGCCCCCGCCCGCTGCAATGCCGCACACCCGCCGATATGGTCAAAATGTCCGTGCGTGAGCAGTACGTATTCGATTTTCAGGCCCTTTTCCCGCGCAAAATCCAACGGCTCCGTGCCGCCGCAATCGATCAGCACCGCCGTCTTGCCGTCCTCCGTCAACAGATAGCCGTTCGCGCGCAATGCGCCCGAAGGCACCGTGTAAACCGTCATGATTGCCCCTCCCGCCGCACGGTCATTTGGTCGCCGTACGGAATACCTCCGTGATCCGTTCGTCCGATTGGATCTTCTTGATCAGAAGGTCGATGTCCTCTTTTCCGTTCAACCGTATATTTGCCTCGATCACCGCGTCCTTGTTCTTGTCGAAACGCGAATTGACGCCCGTGATCATCAGACCCTTGTCGCTGCCCACGCTCGTCAGCACCGAGAGCGCCACGCCCTGGTCTTTCGCCTTGATCACGATCCCCGCGACAAACCTGCCGCCGCTCGTTTCCGCCCACTCCGCGGGCAGAATGCGCCCTTCTTCGCTCTCCAGATCCTTGATGTTCGGACAGTCCGCACGGTGAATGACAACCCCTCTGCCCCGCGACACAAACCCCACGATCTCGTCGCCCGGCACCGGATTGCAGCAGCCCGCAAAACGCGTCAAAAGCCCGCTCATCCCCTTCACGATCACTCCGCCCGAATCCGCATTCGCGTTCACGCCGCGGTAAACCGGCTGCTTGGGGATCTCTTTCTTATAATAGTCGATCAGCTTGAACAAGACCTGGTTGACCGTGATCGCTCCGTATCCCACCGACGCGAACATCTCGTCCTGCGAAAAGAAAGAAAACTTTTCGGAGATCTTGGCAAAACTCTCCTCGGTCAGAATATCCGAAAGATTGTAGCCGCGGTGTTTTGCCTCCGCTTCCAGCATGCTCTTGCCCAGCTTGATGTTTTCGTCCTTCATCTCGCGCTTGAAGAACTGCTTGATCTTCGCGCGCGCACTCGACGACTTCACGATCTTCAGCCAGTCCCACGACGGGCCTTTCGAATTGGAGGACGTGATGATCTCCACCACGTCGCCCGTCTGCAGCGTCGAATTCAACGGCACGATCTTGGAATTTACCCGCGCGCCCACGCAGCGGTTCCCGATCTCGCTGTGGATCGCATACGCAAAGTCGATGGGCGTGGCGTCTTTGGGAAGCGAAATGACCTTCCCTTTCGGCGTAAAGACCAGAAGTTCGTTGGAATACAGCTCCGTTTTCAGCGATTGCATGAAATCCTTGGAATCCTTCAGCCCGCCTTCCCAGTCGAGCACTTCGCGGATCCAGGAAAGCCGCTCGGTAAACGCCGATTCCTCCGACTTCTTTTCTTTGTACTTCCAGTGCGCCGCGATACCGAATTCCGCCGTGCGGTGCATTTCAAACGTGCGGATCTGGATCTCGAAAGGCTGTCCGAAATTGGTCACGACCGTCGTGTGCAGGGATTGGTACATGTTCGCTTTCGGCGTCGCGATGTAGTCCTTGATCCTGCCGGGGATCGGCTTCCAGCGCTTGTGGATCTTCCCGAATACCTCGTAACATTCGTCCACCGTCCCCACAATCACGCGCACCGCCGTCAGGTCGTAGATCTGATCCAGCGACTTGTTCTGCGTCTTCATCTTTTTATAGATGGAATAAAAATGCTTGGGCCTGCCGAATACCTCCCCTTCGATCTTGCTCTCGTCGAGTATGTTCTTGATCTCTTTTACGACAAAATCCACAAAGTTGTGCCGCTCGTACAGCTTTTGATGAATGTTCTCCACCAAAAATTCGTACGCCTCGGGTTCGAGGTATTTCAGGCACAGATCTTCCAGCTCGCACTTGATCTGCGAAATACCCAGCCTGCCCGCCAGCGGCGTATAAATATCCAGCGTCTCCTGCGCCATTTTTACCTGCCGCTCTTTGGAAAGAAAATTCAGCGAACGCATATTGTGCAGACGGTCGGCAAGTTTGATGATGATGACCCGTATATCCTTCGCCATCGCCACTAAAACCTTGCCGAAGTCCTCCGCTTCCTCCTCTTCGCGCGATTTGAAAACGATCTTGTCCAGTTTCGTCACGCCCGATACAAGCTCCAGCACTTCTTCCCCGAAATTGGCGCGGATATCCTCTTCCGTCACGGGCGTATCCTCGATGACGTCGTGCAAAAACGCCGCCGCCACCGTCGCCGCGTCCAGCCCCAATTCGATCAGGATCTGCGCCACCGCGCACGGGTGAATAAAATATGCCTCGCCCGACGCACGCTTCTGCCCCGCATGCGCCTGCTCCGCATAATGATAGGCGCGCACAAGCATTTCACGGTCGGAACCTGTATAGTTGTCATAAATCATCTGCAAAACAGTGTTCATGAGCCTTCCTTCAACGCACAAACGGCGCAATACAATTTGGATAATTTCAGGTCGGAACGCTTTCCGTTCACGGCGTAAGCCATGCCGTTTCCGAAACGGATCAGCCCCAGTTCGGAAAATACTTCCGCCGCAAACACGATCTGCGCGGCGGAAAAGGGCGACTTCGCGCCGAGCGCACAGCTCACGCTGTCCTCCCCCGCAAGCCCGCCGCGGAAAAGACGGTAAAGCTCGCCCATGACCTCGCGCGACGTTTCCAGCGCCGCAATATCATTATAACCGCAAATTTCACGGTTGACAACAATTTTTTTGCCCGCAAGCTCCTTAAAATGAAAATCGGCGGGCTGATCCAGAAATATTACGTCGCGGTACAGGGACAGTTCCGCGTCCGCCGACGGCGATATGATCACCGCGTTGCCCACGTTCGGCGACCCCGGACGGAAAAGATCTTGTTCCAGCCCCGCAACGCATTCCTCAAACGGCGCGGGCACCGACCGCGAACACAGCAGCGCCAGCCCGTAATGACACGCCGACCGCGCCGCCCCGATGCGTCCGCATATCTCCTGCACGCCCGCATATTCCGCCGCCACTTCCGCCGACGGCGCCTCCAAACGCATGAGTGCATTGCGGAATTTGAAAAGCTCCGTGACGTCGCCGCCCTCCGACGAGCATACCATGTCCCGCACTACCCCGCGCACGCTCTCCGTTCCGCGGTACCGCGAAATGTTGCATTCGAATACCAGCGTCTTGCCGACGTCGGCACTCAACAGCGGCAGGGCACGCTCTCCGCCGAACCATACAAATTCCATGCCGCCGCTGCGGATCGTCAGATGCGGCGATCCCTCTTTCATGCGGCGCACCCCCGCCTTTTCCAGCTCCGCACAGAAGAGCGGACGCTTGTTCCCCACGCCGAACGGCTCCAGCCGCTCCAGCTCGAGCGCGAGGGAAATGTCGAGATTCTCCATCTGACCGCATACGGACAGCGTCGGCACAAAATCCTCCGCCGAATAGTTCTTCCCGATGTATTCGTCCAGCGCACGGCGCAACGCTTCAAACTTCTCCGCTCGCACGTTCACGCCCGCCGCCTGCGCATGCCCCCCGAATTCCTCGATGTGCTCCGAACACGCTTTCAGCGCTTCGTAAATGTTTACGCTGTCGATCGTGCGAGCAGAACCTTTCAGACACTCCCCGTTTTTCACGAACAGGATCGCGGGACGGTTGAATTCTTCCGATATCCGCGCCGCCACGATCCCGACAAGCCCCGTATTCCAGCTCTCGTCGCACAGCATGATCACATTGCCGTAAACGCCCTGCCTGCGCAGCTGCTCCTTCGCCGTGCGGTACACTTCGTCGCACAGCTGCTGCCGCTCCGCATTGTACTCGTTCAGACGGCAGGAAAGATCGTAGATCTCCTCCTCCCGCTCGGACGTGAACAGCCGCAGAGCACACTCCGCATCTCCCATCCTGCCCGCCGCGTTCACCCGCGGCGCTACCGTGAACGCCAGCGTCTGCGCCGTCGTTTCGTCCTTCCTGCCCGAAAGAAGATACCGCAGCGCCGACCGCGGCTTGCGGTTGATCAGCTTCAGCCCCTCAAATACGATGTCACGGTTCTCCCCGATCAGCGGCACGCTGTCCGCCACCGTCGATACCGCCGCAAGATCCAAAAATTCGTACGCCTTCTCCCCGAGCAACGCACACGCGATCTTGAACGCTACCCCCGCCCCGCAAAGATTGTCGTACGGATAATCGTCCGCAAGCTTCGGGTTCACGATCGTACAGTCGGGCAGAACGTCGGGCAATTCATGGTGATCGGTCACCACCACCCGCACCCCGCACGACTTGATGTGTTCCACACATTCGCGGTTGGAGATCCCGCAGTCCACCGTCACGATCAGATCGGGCGCCTGCTCCCGCAGGATCTTTTCCAGCGCCGCCACCGACATTCCGTACCCCTCCGACCGCTCGGGTATGTGCACCGAACACCGCACCCCGTAACGGCGCAATGCCATCGACAGCACCGACGCCGCTCCGATCCCGTCCGCATCGTAATCGCCGAATACGACGATCAGCCCGCCCGACGCGCGCACCCGGTCGATCTCCTCTTTCAGCTCGCGCATGCCGCGCATCAGAAACGGCGACAGAAAATTTTTCTTCGACGGATTCAAAAACCGCGCCACCTTCTCGGGCGTGTCTACCCCGCGCGAATATAAAACGGACGCCGTCACTTCGTGCAATCCGCATTGCTCCGCCAGGCTTTTCACCCGCTCCCGCTGTTCGGCAGAGAATGTATATTCCGATATTATCCTTTTCATGCTTACCTCTTTGCCGATCATGCGCGCCTTGCGGCGCGATCTTTGCCCGAAATCAGCCCATGCTCCGCACGTACCGCGCGATTGCGCGGCGACCGAAAGCCCCGTACGTGCGATTGCGCGGCGACCGAAAGCCCCGTGCGTGCGACTGCGCGGCATTTGCCCGAGGCGGATTAAATTTCCGCCCTTACCGTTTTTTCCCTCTGTCTATACAAAAAGGGGGCGGGATAACCCGCCCTCTTTCGTTTATTTTGCCCGTATTACGCTTCCGTCACGGTTTCGGCGGGTTTTTCCGCCTTGTCCTTTTTCTTATCGGAAACGTAGTTGTATTTCGCCTTCTCTGCACGGATCGCATCCGACTTCTTGCGGATCAGCGCGTACAGCGAAGGAGAAAGGATCAAAGAAGAATAGACGGTCACAAGGACGCCGAACAACGCCGCGATCATGAGGCAGGTCATATCGAACCCGATCACCGCGCCCGCAACGCCCAAAAGTATCACCGCAACCGCTATGCCGACCGCAACGGCCAGCACCGTGCCCTTCATTTCACGGACGGACAGGGAAACCGTATCCTCCGCGGGGCTGTTCTTGAATTCTTCCGAACGGAAATTCTTGCGCATCCTGCCGAACACGAACAAGTTCAGTGCCGCGGACAGGAATACGACAAACGCCGCAACGCCCGCCAGAGCCACGCCCGAAGGAATGCGCAGGATCGCCACCAGCGCCAAAACCACCGCCGCGTCGTGCACCGCCGCAAGCAGCGCCACCGCGCCCATGCCGAGCCTGTAACGGATCGCCATGTACACGAACAAGATCACGAACGCGACGCAGAGCCCGACCGCCGTGCGCCATACAAAATCGTAATACGGCGCATTTTCCGCAATGTGATAGGTCACCGTGACGAGGTCGCTCGTCACGCCCTCGATGCCCGCGCCCGCAACCGCCGCTTCCAGCGAATCGCAGAACGCCGCATCTACCGTTCCGTTGACCGTAAAGCGGAGAGTCGCACCGCCCGTCGAATTGTTTTCAAAATATTCGTACTGCGTGACTTTGTACTCTTTTTCGATCTCGCCGCGGCAAAAATCACGCAACTGGTCCTGCACCGCTTCGCTGCGCGAAGCATAGGCAAGATCCGATACTTCCACCGCCGTGTAGTCTTTCATCGTGGAGTCGGCATTGTAACCCAAAACGCCCGCGAGTACCGCTCCCGCAATGATGACCGCCAGCCCGATCGCCAGGCAAAGAAACAGAACTTTTTTGGAAAGCAATTTACTCATCTTCCGTTTCCTCCCTCTTCAGATTGCAGAACGCTATTTTGTTCTTCGGCTGCGCCAGGAACATATACAGATAGAACCGCGTCACCGCCAGCGTGCATGCCGCCGATATCACGGTGCCCAGCATGAAGATCAACGCCATGTACTGCGCCGACCCGACCGCGATCAGATAAACGACAAGGGAAAGCAGGAACAGCACGATGTGCGAATCGATCGTCAGAGCCAGGCTCTTTTTGTAACCGGACTTGATCGCCGCCGTCAGCGTCTTGCCCGTATAGAATTCGTCGCGTATGTTCTTGAACGCGAAGAAATTGAATCCGACCATCACCGCCGCCGAAAGCACGATCGCCGCAACGCCCGCCATGCTCACCGTGATGCCGTCCAGCAACGCGATGCACAGCACCAGCGCCAGCGCGTACGTCAAAAAGCCGTAAACGTGCGCAAGCCCCATGCCTTTATAACGAACCAGCGAATATACCAGCATCGCAAGAATACATACCCCGACGATGCACGCCACGATCAGTCCCGCGTTTTCTCCCATCGTAGGCCCGTACGAATAGATCTGCGACGCGTCCAGCGAAAGATTGAATTGGTTGTCCTCGCTCAATACCGAGTTGATGACGCATACCACCGTTTCCGCCGATTCGCGCGTCGTGTACGACCCGCTGATATAGATCGAATTCTGGTCCAACTGTTCGTTGACCTGAATACCGTTGGATACAAGATCGTTGTCCCCGACGCGGATGTACATCGTCGCAGTCCCCGAATCGCCCGCCGCGCTGACCATGTCGCCCGTCAGCGTGCTGAATGCGCTCCTGCCCTCTTTGGTAAAATCGATCTTGATCGCATAACCTCCGTCGCCCGCATCGACTACGCTCGCCCCTTTGACCGTCTCCCGCGACGCGATCATTTCATTGCTCGCACCGTCCGTAAACGTCAGCGATCCGCCGTACGCGAACATCGCAAAAAGCGAACTCACCGTTTCGTTTCTCTCCACGTTCGGGATCTCGACGTAAACGGTATAGTCATCCTGCAGCTTTACGGTGTAATCCGTAAAGTTTTTATTCTCGAACCTCTCGCAGATCGCGCGGAAAGCATTCTCGAACTCCGTGCGGAAAGTCTCCGTCACGTTTTCTCCGTCCATCAGTTCTTCGGAAAGATAAATTCCCTTATGCGCCGTGTATTGCCCCGCAGGATCGGCCGTTTCGTCCTCCGTACCCTTTGTTTCTTCATACTGCGCCACGAGTCCCGCATACTCTTCCGCCGTGATCACCCCTTCCGGATAATATACGACAGAATATCCGCCGCCCAGATCCGAGCCGAGATCGAATATGCTGATCAGCGAAGTGAATCTTTGGGTGGCATTCACGTAGAACGCCGGCGTGACGCTTATAAACAAAAGCCCCAGCAACACGACGGTCACCAGAATGATCAGCGCCACCGATTTCTTCTTGCCCATTGCCTCCTCCTGCAACTAAAAAGTGCTTTTTTCCCAAACACATGCGCTTGCTTGTCCCGCACGGCGCAGGTTGTCCGATGAAAAAGAAATATACCTAATCATTATAATAAAGTTCGGATATTTAGTCAAGTGTAAATGATTTATTTTTGCGGATTTTTACCCGATTATCATAAAAAGCCGCCCTTTTGCCCCTATTTCGAGGTTTCGCCCTCTCCCGCAAAAGTTTCTGCCAGCAACCTGTATTCCTTCGCGTTCAGACGGATAAAACGCTTGTCTTCCTCCGTCGCCTGACGCACGATCTTGTACGGGTTCCCGAACACGACGCTTCCCTCCGGGATCACTTTCCCGCCGGGAATGACCGTACCTGCCCCGATTATACAGCCGTCGCCGATCTTCGTGCCGTCCATGATGACGCTGCCCATTCCCACGATCACGTCGTTCCCGATCGTGCAGCCGTGCACCACCGCGTTGTGCCCCACGGATACGTTCTCCCCGATCACCGCCGGCTGCCTGTATCCGACATGCACCGTCGCGTTGTCCTGCACGTTCGAGTTCTTTCCGATCTTTACGGGCGCTATGTCGCCGCGGATACATGCCCCGCACCAAATGTTCGCCCCGTCCTCCAACGTCACGTCGCCCGCCACATACGCGCGATTATGGACAAAAACCTTCCTGCCTTTTTTGACTTCAAACATTTTCTCCCCCTTCCGCCGTCCGTCCTGCTTCCGCAAAGAACGGGGCGACTTATCCTTTCTTTTTTTCCGCCAATATGTGCATGGCGCCTTCCACGCG
>CALVMA010000148.1 GCA_944341655.1 uncultured Clostridia bacterium
ATATCGTGAACGACGGCGCCTGCGCCGCACGGCATTTTCAGCCGATGCGGCGCAGGCGCCCTTTTGATTTTCCGTTTAAAAGTACGGGAAAATGTCAATAAACTTTGCCATACAATTGTCACGGAAAATATCTGAAAATCACCGCAACGCTTGCTTAACGCATTGATTTGTAGTATAATAAACAGGCAGATATCCGTGCGGATCCGAAGGGACGGCCGCACCGGGAGGTGCGGCCTTGTATTTAAATGCCGCCGGATAAATTCGGAGGGGATATGGCAGGAAAGAAATCAGTCAAAACTATGATACGGGAATGCGTCTCTTTGAGCGTGCGCGCACAGCAGTTTTTCGGGTATGCCGATTACTTCAACCGCGTGCCGCTTTTTACGACGTTGCAGCTTTCCAACTCCGGCTCGGAAACGATCGAAGACGTGGATGTGGCGGTGGAGTGTGCAGAGGGGTTCCTTTTGCCGTTCACGAAGCATTTGGAGAACATACCCTTTGAAAGTTCGGTGGAGATCGCGGCGCCGAACATTGTTTCTCCGCTCTATCTGACCGAGCTTTCTTCTCTTACCGAAGTTAAAATAAGAGTCAGCGTTTTGCACGGGAAAGATCTTTTGACGGAGACTTCCGTGGAAGTCACGGTCCTTCCTTTCGACTATTGGTGCGGCAGAGGAGGCAATGCGGAACTGCTTTCCTGTTTTGTGCGGCCGAAAGTTGCCGAATGCCTGCGCGTTTTGAACGATGCTTCGGAGCAGCTTGAAAAATGGGGGATTTCCTGCGAATGGCGCGGGTACCAGGAGGGGGACAAAAACAAGATCCGCCAGATCGCGGCGGCGGTTTTTGCAGCCGTAAAGCGCCGTTCGATCGAAAAGTCTGCGGCGGAATTCAATTACAACGATCCCGTGCCCGTCGGGGATATTACCGTCATTTTGCGCAACAAAGTCTGCACATCCTTTGAGCTTACGCTGTTTTTGGCGTCTTGTTTGGAATGTGCGGGCCTGCATCCCGTGTTGACGGTCGGCGAAAAGAGCGTCGGCTGCGGGGTGTGGCTGTACGATAATTGCTTTTCAGACAGCGTAAGCGACGATACGGTCCTTCTGCAGAAGTATCTTTCGGAAGGGATCAATAACGTCAGCATGTTTGACGTGGAAGATGTGTTTGCGGGCAAGAATGTCAATTATACGGCGGCCGAAAAGCATTTTACCCAGAAATTAGAGAGCGGGTACTATGACACGGTCGTTGATGTGAAACGCTGCCGCCTTGCGCGGATCGCGTCCCTGCCTTTGAAAGTGCGGGGCATCAAGGGATATGAACTTTTGGGCGAGGACGAGACGGACATCAATGCACGTCCCGAATCTTTGTCGGGTGCGCGGAAATTGTCATACGACGTCAAAGTGACACGCAACAAGCAGTGGGAGCGCCGTCTGCTGGATCTGTCGCTGAAAAATTCTCTGCTGAATTTTCGTCCCGATAAAAACGTGTTGCATATCCTGTCTTCGGATATCAACGAAACGTATGAAAACCTGGCATCGGGCGAAGAATTTTTCCTTTTGGAAAAAACGGCTGATGTGCGCGGCGTAATGCCGTCGGCCGAGTATTTTCCCGCGTCGGGGAAAGTATCCGTATTATCCGAGCTTTTGAGCGTCGAATTAAAGAACCGCAGACTGCGTACCTGTTCGGAGAGTACGGAGGTTGCGGACGTATTGCGCTATCTGATCAAAAAGGCAAAAACCGCGGAAGAGGAAGCGGGCGCCAACGTATTGTTTCTTGCTTTCGGATTTTTGAAATGGTATGAATCGCAGGGCAGCGAGCCGCGCTATGCGCCGCTCGTGCTTTGCCCCGTCCGCGTGACGCGGAGCAAGGGCGGCAAGGGATATTCGGTGGCGTTTGCCGAAGAGAACATGCAGATCAACAGCACCTTGCTTGAATTTCTCATGCGGGAATTCAAAATCGACATTCGCGGATTGGACAGCATAGCCAACGGGATCCGCGTTTCGGAGATCATGGCAATGGTGCGCATGGAGATCCTGAACATGAAGGGTTGGGAAGTGATGGAAGAAGTTTATCTTGCCAACTTCTCTTTTGCGCGCTATGCAATGTGGAACGATGTCCGCGTGAATATCGATAAATTCCGCAAAAATCCTTTGGTTCGGTCGTTGTTGGAAAACCGCATGGAAATTTCGGACAACGTGTTCGAGGATAAGGCGGAAGACGATTATGCTCCCTTCGAAATCCTGACGCCGATGATGGCGGACAGCTCACAGTTTGAAGCGGTGGCGGAAGCGGCGGCAGGCGCGACGTTTGTCCTGCACGGGCCTCCCGGGACGGGCAAAAGCCAGACGATCACCAATATCATCGCAAATTGTCTGAACCAGGGCAAGCGCGTGCTTTTCGTGGCAGAAAAACAAGCGGCGCTGTCCGTCGTGAAAAAGAGGCTGGATTCCATCGGCCTCGGGGATTTCTGCCTGGAACTGCATTCGGCAAAGCTGGATAAAGCGTCGCTGCTGAAAAATCTGGAAAACACGCTTTCGCTTACGGGGGAAGAAAACGATGCCGAGTTTGCGGCGCGCAGCGAACAGATCGACGAGGTTCGCAAAACGCTGAACGAGCCCGTCATTGCCTTGCATAAAAAGCGCAGACTGGGCGTTTCCGTGTACGAAGGCATACTTATTTATTTGAAAAACAAGAATGCGCCCGATGTTTTGGACATTGAAAGCACCTTTTACGACAGCCTGACCAAGGAAAAGCTGGACACGTATGAAAACCTTTTGATCGAGGTGGCGGCGGCCGCGAAGCAATGCGGCGGCGTGCATCGTTCTCCGTTCGATAATGTCAACCTCACCGATTTTGATCCCGATCTGCGGAACAGGGTGTATTACACATCGGAAGTTCTGATCGCGGAGATCAAGCACGTAAAGAATTATTTGAGTTTATTTTTGGATTTTTATCGCCAGCGTATCAGCGCGTTTACCTCGAAAAAGATGCAGACGCTTTTGCAGCTGATCGAATTGCTGCGCAGCGGCGCGGTCGATAAATATTTTGGCTGCGACGAAAACGAGTTTTACGTGTTTTTTAACGCCAATCGCAGGCTGGACCGTTTGCTGGGCAATTATTTTAAAAATTTCAAGACGCTGATCGATATCGACTGCGATCCTGCGATCATAGAACAAGAGCTTGACAACTGGGGCGAAAATTATAAGAGTTCGAGAACGCTTTCCGTCGTCGTGAAGCGTTTGAGAAAGAGTGCGGCGGTGAAACTTTCTCCGGCGGAAGAAGTCAAGTACATCGGCATCGTCGCGCAAATATACGAAGATCTCAAACTGGTAAAGGACAATACGTCTTTGGCGCAGAATTTCTCTGACCGCGGCGGCAAAATTAATTTCCGCCGCCGTGAGGAGTTTATGGAACCGCTGAAACAGTTGCACGCTTTGGCGGAAGGCGTTTTCATGGATTATAATGCCGACAGTTTCAACAGCGTATGTATTAAATCTTCTGCGGGAAATTATGCGCAGCCTGTACTGGACGGGTTAAAACATTCACTGCTGAATTTCCAGCGCATGACGGAAAATTTCTGCGGCGTGATCTGCGCGGAAGAAGAAAAGTATTACGATGAGGATTTGCTCGACTATTTCAATATGAAAGCGGGAGCCCTGATCGATAATATCGATATGCTTGCGGCGTGGTGTTTGTTCAAAAAGATTTCCGCGCAGCTGGTGGCGGAAGGATTGAGTTTTGTTACCGATTCGCTGGAATCGGGCGCCGTGACGAGCGAGAACATTTTGGAAAGCTTCCGAAAAAACGTCTATCGGAATTTTGTGGAAACCAACATCGGGGCGGATCCCGTGCTTTCCAAGTTTTCGGCGTCCGTGCTGGAAGAGAAGATCGAATTGTTCCGCAATCTGGACGAGCAGTTTGCAAAGCTTTCGAAAGTGCATATACGCAACAAGCTGATCGGAAAGCTGCCTACGACATCGACGGAGGGCAGCCTGAGCCTGGAAGTTTTGGCGTTTCAGCGGATCCTGAAAGGAAATATGCGCGGGATGACCGTCAAAGAATTTATAGCGGAGATCCCGGAGCTTTTTGCGCGTTTGGCTCCGTGCGTCCTGATGAGCCCGATCACGGTGGCGCAATATTTGAAAGCGGATCCGGATCTGTTCGATCTTGTCGTATTCGATGAAGCGTCCCAGCTTCCGACCAGTGAGGCGATCGGAGCGCTGGCGCGGGCAAAGAGTGCCGTCATTGTCGGCGATCCGAAGCAGTTGCCTCCGACCTCGTTTTTCAGCTCCGGCTATGTAGACGAGGAGAATCTGGATACGGAAGATCTCGAAAGCATATTGGACGACTGCCTTGCGCTGAGTATTCCCGAAAAGCATCTGAATTGGCATTATCGCAGCAAACACGAGAGTTTGATCGCGTTTTCCAACATCATGTATTACGGAGGGAAGCTGTGCACGTTTCCTTCGCCCGATGCGCTTGAAAGCAAAGTGCGGCTGGCGCTTGTTGCAGACGGTATTTATGACCGCGGCTTTACAAAGCGGAACAAAGCGGAGGCGGAAGCGCTTGTCGAGGAAGTGATCCGCCGTTTGAAAGATGCCAAGCTGAGCCGCTCGAGCATCGGGATCGTAACGTTCAGCACGGCGCAGCAGGATTATATCGAGCGCCGCCTGGCGGATGCGCTTGTCAAAAACCGTTTGGAAGATGCCGCCTATGAGCGGGAAGAGCCGCTGTTCGTGAAAAATCTTGAAAACGTGCAGGGTGACGAGCGGGACGTCATATTGTTCTCTGTTTGCTATGGGCCCGACCGTTCGGGCAGGGTATCTTTGAATTTCGGGCCGCTCAACCAAACGGGCGGATGGAGAAGGCTGAATGTTGCCGTGTCGAGGGCGAGGGAAGAGATGGTCGTGTTCTCCTCCATGACGTCGGCAATGATTAATCTTGCCAAGACGAACAGCAAAGGTGTTGCAGGCCTGAAAGCGTTTCTTGAATTTGCGGAAAAAGGCAAGACGTCCTTGGCGATCAATTCGGACGAATTGAAAAAGACGCAGAGCGGTATCGGAAAATATATTGCGCAGGAGCTTCGCACGTACGGCTATGAATGCCGTTACGATGTCGGCGTTTCCGATTTTAAGATTGATTGTGCGGTGATCGATCCGAAGAACAAGAAAAGGTTTATTCTTGCGATTCTTTGTGACGGAACGACGGCGCAGCGGTCGAGCGCAAAGGACAGGAACATTTTACAGATCCAGACGCTGAAACTGAATAATTGGAACGTGTTGCGTCTTTTTACCATTAATTTTATCAACAACCCGAAGCGCGAGATCAAGAAAGTCAAGGATATTCTCGACCGTCTGACGGGGCTGGAAAAGGGAAACCGCGATTATCTTTTGAAGTACCGCAAAAATTACCGCAGCGCGAAATTGGAGCAGATGCAATTCATGTCGCAGTATGTGACGAGCGGAGAAAACGATGCGGAGATCACGGCGCGCCTGAAAGCGATCGCGTCGGCGGAAGAACCGATCAGCGACAAATTCCTGATGAAGAGGTGTCTGGCTTCCCTTGGCATTCAGAAATACGGCGGCAAAGTGGAAGAAAGGATGGGAAATCTTATTCATTTGTGCGGATTAAAGAGCGAGACGCTGTGCGGGCGGACATATCTGCGCAAGACGGATAAGTGCCTTGATTTTGATTTTTACCGTATTGAACAGGGCGAGCCGCTGCGCCGTTCGGAGGAGGATTTTACTCCTTATGAGATGATTGCGCTGATGAAAGGCCTTTTGGAAAACAAAGTGAGCCTGTATGCGGACGAATTGGCACAGCTGGTGTGCGCGGAACTGAAAGTCGCGCGCCCGAGCGATAAGCTTTTGGACTTTATAGGTGAATGTATAGCGCTCGGCGTGGATAAGATGATCTTTGCGAGGTCCATTTCGGACAGGATCAGCTTGTATTGAGAAGAACATACGCAAATGAGGAAGAAAGTAAGTTTTTGGATAAATCCCGTGCTGGCCGCGTTGCTTTTGTTCGGAATTGCGGCGGCGGCGATCTTGCCTGCCGCCGCGATCCCGGGAACGGATAAAGTGATCCAAAGCGCCGATGTTTCGGTAGCGTTCGACGGAACGTTTGACGTGATCGTGCAAGGGGAATGCGTATCCGACCCCGGCCGCTATACGCTGAAATACGGGTGCGTCTACAATGATCTTTTTGAGCTGGCCGGAGTGACGGAACAGCACGCGTATGATCCATATGAAAAGATACGGATGGAAGACGTCGTCCTGATCGGCGGCGAATATGTTTTGTTTTTGGTTTTATGAGAAAGAAAAATGAAACAGAATATACCGTTCGCAGGTTGGATGATCATTTGCTGTTTTACGGGCTTCGGGTGGTCAACTTTCGTCCGATCTTTTTGCTTGCTTTGAGTTTGGCTGCCGGGATCGGCTGTTTTTATTGCTTTGGCGTATATTCCTTTTTGTTTAATATCGTTATGGCGCCTGCGGTTGTCGGCTTTATTCTTATTTTGAAAAAGAAAGGGCGCAAGATCGCAGGTATTTTTCTGGCATTTACGGCTTTGTGCTGTGCCGTTTTTTCCGTGGGCGCGGTCGGCTTGTCCGTAAGGATATCCGATTTCGGTTCGTATCCGTTCTGTTCGGGCAGCTATATGGCGGAAGGCACACTCGATGAGATCGGCAGGACGAGCGACTCGTCTGTCTACACTTTTAAAGACGTTGAAATGTTCAACGTGGATACGGCAGAGATCGTGAAAGCCAAAGGCAGGCTGCGCGTTTATGTTTACGGCGATGCGGGTTTGGAGGCAGGCGATCGGGTCACGTTTTTGGTCGATGTGGAAACGTATGAGACGTGGACGTACGGCAGGATCAACGCATCCGCCATACTGGACGATGTGCGTTACAGGGCGACGGCGCAATCGGAAGACTTTTCCGTGAGCGGCAAGGAATCGGCAAACGTATTCACGGTGATCAACCTATACGTGCAGAAAACTCTGTTTTCCGGAATGAGCAGATCCAATGCTTCGCTGGCGTATGCGATGCTTACGGGAAACAGCGGTTTTATGGACGACGACGTTTTGCAAAATTTCCGTTACGGCGGGATCGCGCACATTTTTGCCGTGTCGGGTTTACATATCGGCGTAATTTACGCGATTTTATCTTTTTTCTTGCAGAGGGTTTGCAGGAACAAACCTGTCCGCTTTTTTGTGACGTCGGCCGTATTGATTTTTTATTCGGGGATATGCGGCTTTTCTCCTTCGTCGGTGCGCGCGCTTGTCATGTGCATGATCCTGTCGGTCATGCAGTTGAGCGGCGCACAGTACGATCGGCTGAACTCCGTCAGTTTTGCCGTTTTGACGGTTCTGGCGATCAATCCCGTCTTTCTCTTTTCGGTAGGATTTTTGCTTTCGGTGGCGGCGTCGGGCGGGATCATTGTATTGGGAGAGCATCTGTCAAGACAGCTGACGCGCATACCGCATTTCCCGCGGCGTTTTGCGTATGCGCTGGGGACTGCGGTTTCGGCGCAGATTGCGACCTTTCCCGTTTTGGTCGATACGTTCGGATATGCTTCGGCGCTTTCGCTGGTATTGAATCTGATCTTTATACCTGTCATAAGCGCGGCTTATGCGGTTATGTTCGTGGGAGGTCTTCTCGCGTGTATCCTGCCGTTTGCCTCGCACATAATTTTGTTCTTGCCCGAATACATTTTGCAGCTTTCCGTTTTGCCGGTCATGATGCTGGATCTGAAATTTCTTCTTATTTTCGGCTTTTCGTTTGGCGGGTGTTCCGTGCTTTGGTATGTCGGAATGTACTTTGTGTCGGATAAAATCAATTTGCGCGTTTGGGTAAAGCTGATCGGAATGGTTCTTTTGAGCGGCGCTTTTGTGTGTTGCATGTTTTCGCGGAATTGGGTTTCGGAATACGAAGGAATGCTTACGGTACACGGTTATTACGGCAGCAATTTTGTTTTGATGCGTGAAAACGGACAGACAACGTTGATTTCCTTTGGCGTACCGGATGCGGATCATCTGGAGCAGGCATTTCTCAAACGCGGCGTCACTCGCGTCGACGTATTGGTTTC
>CALVMA010000149.1 GCA_944341655.1 uncultured Clostridia bacterium
CCGAAACGCGAACGCCGCAAATACGTTACGGAAAAACTGCAAGGCGATTTTCCCGACGATAAACAGGCGGAAGAATACGTCAAGCGGCAAACGGAACGCAAGAGAAACAACGCATATAAGCGGTATATGAGGCTTTGGCACAAAGTGTATCTCCTGTTTTACTTTTGTTGCGATTGTCAGTCGCCTCAATTGTATTACAGGAGTTTATTTTTGTCCATAGTTGTAAACTCTTTTTCCACTCACTCAGTGAGTGGTTGTCTTTGACAACACAAACGGCGATGCCCGATAGGGGTATCGCCGTTTGGTGGTGGAGCAAAGGGAACGTAAATCGAATATTACAAAGGTACCATCTTAAAGGTTGGAAAGTTGCTTAAAAAAGTGGTGCTTTTTTTCGTTTTTGTGCAGCAATCTTCGATATTTTGAGGGGGAAGAAAGAATCAGTTGGGAAAAGCGTCTCGAAAAATACAGTGAATCGGTAAATCCAGTCATTGCGGCTATTTCTTTTAAGGACATATCTGTTTTTTCGAGATATTCGCACGCCTTCATTATGCGTAGACGATTTACATAGGTGCTAAATGTCATCCCGACTTTCTGTTTGAAAAGCCGGGAAAAATATTTGGTGTCGTATCCCATTTTCTGTGCTACCTGTGCGACAGAAAGATTTGCATTCATATAATTTTCGCTGATGTATTGAACGGCACTGTCAGGTTTGTCCTGCTTTTCGGAGAGCGGAAGCGAACCGTCGCGGCGTTCTTCAACAATAAGAGCAATGATTTCGTAAAGTTGGGAGATGGTGAGAAGGTCACGCATCAAGTGATTTTCTTGCGTGGCTATTTTCTTAAAAAGTACGGGGATACGTTCGGAGCGAAAGGTGTACACAGGATCTTTTTGGGTAAACCCGCAAAGATTCATCAATACTTTGGCTTTAGCTCCCACAAAATTCACCCAATAATATTGCCATGGTGTATCGGGATCGGGGTAATATTCTATTTTTTCGCTGGGGAAAAAGGCAAAAATCTGATTTTCGGTAATAGTATGAAGTTTTCCGTCTACGAGATAATATCCGCGTCCTGCAATGACCGCATGCATCGAATAATAGTTATAGCGCGTACTGATTTTCGGTTTAAGACATTCACAAGTTTCATGTCCGCATTCAAAAGGAACCAGATCCAACATATCCGTATCTTTTATATGATAGAAAAATGTATTTTTTCTTGTGACGTTTGGGTTAATTTTTTTATTTTTTGCCATATTCTTTTCCCTTTTTGTGATTTTATTATAACACTGATTTTATATTTTGTAAACAGTTAGTAAAAAAATAATGTCACTTTTGTCCATATAAAGGTATAAATCGTGCATTGACTTTAAAGCGGAACGAATATAAAATAAAGGTAAGAACCTTGAAAAGTGAGGGAATGATGAACAGGTTAATAGTGCAGGGTGAATTGAGCCGGAGAATTGAGTTGAATATCCGAAAGTTAGAGCAACCATTTTATGCGCCGGAAGAAATGTTTTCGGACAAAAACTGGCAGTGGCCGGGGGACTGGGTTGGTCGAACGATGCTGGCATTTTTATGGCATGAGCAATTGAAGGGGAAAAAAGACAAATATTTTGACGAATATGTGAAGATGTTGCCGAGTCATCTGAATGAGGAGTTGTATTTTGGACCTTTGGTGAAAGACGGGGCGATCAATGAACAGGGAATTGCCGGGAATAGTTGGTTTATGCGTGCGGCGTGCAAATGGTATCGCAACAGCGGAAATGCGTTTGCGCGGGAGATCATCGAGAGCATGCAAAAGAATCTGTTTTACAGATTGGAACCTTTAATAGACAGTTATCCGTTGCGTCGGGAGAAAAATGAACTGGGCGGAGCGGCCGGCGAATTGTTTGTATCGGATGAGCGGTGGCAATTTTCGACGGATATAGGGTGTGTCTATATCGGACTGGACGGAATTGCTCATGCACATGAAGTTTTGCAAGACGAGCAAGGGAAACGCTTATTGGAAAAATTGATCGACCATTTTGCCGAGACGGATTTTGTTGCGTGTGGGTTTCAAGTACATGCGACTCTTTCGGCGGCTCGCGGGATAATGAAATTTTATGAGCTTACGGGAGAGGGGAAATATCTTGCTTTGGCGCGATCGGTGTTCGACACCTACATAGCAAAGGGGATGACGGCGAATTTTTCCAATTTTAATTGGTTTGGCAGGGATGAATGGACGGAACTTTGTGCGGTTGTGGACAGTTTTATGTTGGCAATGCGGCTCTATGAGCATACGGATGAGCTTAGTTATCTCAAAACTGCAAACCGTATTTTATACAATGCATTGTATTTTGCGCAGAGAGAAAACGGAGGCTTTGGGTGTGACGAATGTCCGTGCGGGAATAAGAGCAGCTTTGGCATTTCTCCGAATAGTTATGAAGCGTACTGGTGTTGCAGTATGCGTGGTGCGGAGGGGCTGGGAGAAGCGGCGGTGCGCACATTTTTGGAAAAAGACGGGGAAAAAAGCGTAGAAGTTTGTCTGTATCAGCCGATAAATGCTTATTTTGAAAAAGAGAGCTTGAAGTTGCAGATTCAGACGGAATTTCCGTACGGCGGAGAATTAAAAATCAGTTTTGAAATCGAGGACGCTCAGAGTAATTTTTCTGTGGCACTGTTATGGGAGCCGGAAGAAATCGTGTGTAGAGGAGCTAAGTGGGAAGTAAAAGGGCATCGGATGTATGTGAGTGGAGTCGGAAAAGGTGAAGTTTATATACGATTCAGACTCAAGACGGAAATTGCGGAAGCCTTTGGTAAAAAATGCTATGACAGGGGGGTATTGCGGTTGGTGGAGCCGTCATCGGAGGAATATTACGGTTATGCGCGTTATACCGAGGAGTTTGACGGCCATCATTTGATGAGTTTACCCGACACCAGCAGGATGGATAAAAGCGCGGCATGCAATGCGAAGTATAAAATATTATTTTAATTGAAAAGAGGAGAAGAAGATGAAAAAGAAAATTCTTGCAGTATGTTTGGCAATGCTTTTGATCGGATTGATGGTCTTGCCGGGGTGTTCTGAATCGGAGCGAAAACTTCCCGGTTGGGTGGATGGGAAGAAAAATCTGATATTTTACGTCTTTGACCAGGTGGAATACTACAATGAAATAGCCGATGAATTTAACGCGCTTGAAGGAAATGAGAATGTAAATCTGATCATTCAGAAAGCAGCATCCGATTATTTCGGGGATTTGATTAACAGTTATGTCGGGTCGGCGACGCCGGACATAGTATTCATGCAGGTGGGGGACATTTTACCTTTCCTGAACGGAAAAAATATTTTGCTGGAACCCTTGGATGAATATCTTGCAAACAGTGATGTACTGACGGAAGAAGATTTATGGCCTTCCAATGACGGATACCGTTACAATGAGACGACTAAAATGCTGGATCCGGACAAAAGCAATAAATTGTATGCGATTATAAAAGATTTTTCCCCGGATTTTCCGCTTACTTATAATCGTGATGCGATGATCGCGGCAACTACTGCAATGGGAGCACAAGGTGAGGTGATCCGCGCTAAATTGGAAGGGTTTATGGAAAACGGTTATCCTGAAGTTATACCGGAAGGCGCATCGCCTGCAGATTATACGCTCACTTGGTCGGAATATAATGCACTTGCGCTTGCAATGAAGCAGGCTGGATATGGTTCTGGGGTTGTTTTGGATGGTGCCCCTGAATTGCAGATTCTGCAATGGATTGAAATGAACGGGGAATATCTTTTCACTGATGACGATACGCAGTGCAAGGATATTCGCAACACTCCCGCCATTCGTGCGGCGTTTGACAATTTCCGTATTTTACAGGATGGGCCGGATGCGGCTACTCAGTGGGTAAACAGTACGCAGCCCGGTTATCAGCTGTTTAAAAACAGCCTTACGGGAACAATGCCGATGTCGTCCATGACGGCTTCTACCTATTACGGAAGATGGGCGTATAGTCAGTTTGAATGGGATAAATATCTCGACAAGGTAGGATATTGCGCGCCTCCGTTGCCCGATGACTATACATATAATCCGGATTCTCCCTATAATTATTCTGCAGTAGGCGGAGCAATGTCGCTGGCGATCACTTCCAAGTGTGCTTATAAAGACGTCGCGTGGGATTTCATTGAATTCTTTATGACCACCGTTCAGGAAAGGGATGCGGAAACCGGTTTTAATATTTCCGGAAACAAGACGATCGCGGAAGAAAAATTCCTTAATACGGAAGGCAAGAGTGAAGAATACAATAAATTAAATTCTTTCTTCTATAACTTGGGTATGAACAGCAAAACGGTGCGGATGAACAGATATATTACGCAGACGACGTTTAAGAAAATTTTGTGGCAGAATTTTGAGCAGTATCTGTATAAGCCTGCGAGCAAGACTTGGGACGAAGTGCTGGACGGCATTCGCAGGGATTTAAACAATGAGATCGCCAAAGCTATCGCATAATATTTCCTGGATGGGGGGACAACAATGCAGGTTAAGGTCAACGGGCAAACGGACAATATTGCCATAGACGGTAGCCCGGAAATCAGTTGGAAATATTCATTTACCAAACTTTTGACTGTACAAGAGAGCTGGCAGGTCATTGTTGCGGACGAGTGTGGTGCAACGATATTCGACAGCGGAATACATGTTGGCAGGCAAATGGTTTGCATGGTGGACGGAGGAAAACTTGAGACAGATAAGAGATATCATGTACACGTGAGAACGAAGGCAAGTGGCCGAGAATATCGTGCGACGGCACAATTTGAAACGGCGATAATGCATTCCGAAGATTGGCGCGCGCAATGGGTTACGGGTAATGCAATCGGAACAGTATTTAAGACAGCGCAAAAGCCGTTGCGAGCTAAATTGTTTGTGTCGGGGTTAGGGTATTATCATTGTTATCTGAACGGGATCAAAGTAGGGGATCTCCATGCGTCACCTGCATATACGGATTATTCCAAGCGGACGGAATACCAGGTTTTTGACGTTACCGATCGCATTGAAACAAAGAACAGTCTCTATATTTTGACGGCATCGCATTTTGAACGAGGAGTGCGTGATTGCCGCTATTATGGCGGCGAGCAAATGGCAATTTGTCAGTTGCACTTGCACTATGCAGATGGAAGTACGGAATATATTGCATCGGGTGAAAATTTTAAAGCTACGGAGATTACGCCATATGTAAGTACATCTGTTTACAATGGTGAAGTATGTGATATGCGTCTTGCGGACGAAAACTTTCTGTGTAAGTATCCGGGCGGAAAAGACTGGAAAAGGGCACAGACAACAGAAAATCCTACACACTTGTTTGCTCAGACAAGTCCGGGGGTGCGTGTAAAACGGGAACATCGTCCCTTACGTAAATATGATTTGGGCGGCGGAAGAGTTGTTTATGATTTCGGGGTCAACATCACGGGGGTGCTTAAAGTTACCGCAAGCGGAGAGCGGGGGGCAAAGCTTGTTTTGCGCCATTCCGAACTTCTGAACGCCGATCATACTTTGCATTGTCAGACCTCGCGCATTGCGCGTGCGGAAGATATCTTTATATTTGGCGGCGAGGAAGGCAAATCAAGTACGTATACATATATCCCGCAGTTTACTTATCACGGTTTTCGATATGCGGAAGTCATTTATGAGGGCGCGGAAACGGCAGAAAATGGAGTCATTGCATTGGAGATTGCCACGTGCCTTCGGGAAACGGGTAAATTTCGTTGCGCGAATGTTCAGTTGAATCGGATCCACAAGATGATGAAGCAGACGCTCGCCAATAATCTTTATTCGGTTCCCACCGATTGTTCGCAGCGCGATGAAAGACAAGGATGGTTGGGCGATGCGCAAATTTCTATGCCTGCCGTACTGTGTCTGTGGGATGCGCAGCAGTTTTACCGCCATTATCTCCGAGAGATCGCTTTAGGACAGAACGAAGACGGAAGCTATACGCAGCTGTGTGCCCCTCCTTTTGTGGGCGGTGAAACGTTGTTGTGGACGGGTGCTTTTTATATGATGACCGAAGAGCTGTGGAGACACTACGATGACGTAGAAACAGTCAGAGAATATTATCCGGCATTGTGCCGATTTTATCAGTCGCTGGCTCGTCACGAAACGGGAAAGGGCATGGACATAGACAATCTTCACGTAGGTGACTGGCTGGGACAGTATACGTCGGAAAATCATTCCTGTTTGGCTGTATACTGTGATTTTGCAGCAAAAATGGCAAAGTTTGCCAAAGTTTTGGGAAAGGAAGACGAGGAAGCGCATTATCGTGCGGAATTTGTGCGCTTACGCGAAAAATACAATCGTTTGTATTATTTTACGACATCGGACAAATCGGGGGCATATGGTGACACAAACGAGATAGGACAGTATATGAACGCAATATCCATCTGTTTCGGGTTGGAACCGGAAGGGGAGGAAAAGAAAGTGGCAGACACTTTAGCGTTTGAAGTGGAATATTCACGGGGTACTCCCACTCTGACAACCGGGTTGGTCGGTACAAAATATCTTTTCAGGGCGCTTGCGATGATGGGCAGAAATGATCTTGCGTTGCAGCTATTTCTGAAAAAGCAATACCCGTCATGGGGATTTATGCTGAAAAAGGGTGCGACAACGGTTTGGGAGAGATGGGAATATCTCACCGACAATAATATGAACAGTCACTGCCATTCTCCGCTCGCGTCACCGTTGACGTGGCTGTATGAAGAATTGTGCGGTATTCGGGTTGAGCAGGGGGAACAGGGAGCCTACATTCGCTTGCAGCCTTACTATTCGAAAGAAATAGGTTATTGTGAGGGTGAGACGGAAACATGTTGGGGCAAAGTGAGGCTGCGTTGGGAATGGAAGGACAAAAAGCGTAGAACTGTGTTTGAAATCCCGCCCAATGCGTATGCCATATTCCGCGGTGTGCGGTATGGGAACGGAAGGTTTGAGGTGGAGGAAAGCGTATGATGATGCAGAGTGATGCGACAGATTCCGTGGTTCGGCAGGAACAAGCGCCTTCAGAAAAGACGCTTAAACGCAACGCGAAGATGCGCGGGCGGAAGGAAACACTTGTTTTTTATGCGTTTATACTTCCTTTCATACTCGGTTTCTCGTTGTTTACCGTTTTTCCGATGGTGATGTCCCTTATTTTCAGTGTGAATAAGATATCTATTCTCGATTATGCGCAGGGTTACTGGGATTTTATCGGTTTCGAAAATTTCAAGACCGTCTTGTTCGGTGACGATTACTTTTTCATTGCAATGAAAAACACATTTATTTTTGCGTTTCTGAGGGTATTCATCTGCGTATTTCTTTCTTTGCTGGTTGCGCTTCTGCTTAATTCCAAAATACCGGGCAGAAAATTATTCCGTACACTTATCTACATTCCGGCGATCGTACCGGTGGTTGGGTCGTCTGTGCTTTGGCGGCAGCTTTTTGACGGCAGAAGCAGTATTTTGAGTTACCTGTTGAGTAAAATCGGTATTCAGGTAGACGCCACACTCTGGCTGGGTCAGTATGGCCTGTACAGTGCCATATTTATGAGTATTGTTATGGGGATAGGGCCTACGATGATCATGATCTTAGCCGCATTGCAGGGCGTTCCGCAGGAAATGCATGAGGCCGCGCAGATCGACGGGGCGGGTGCTCTTCGCAGATTCTGGTATATTACAGTTCCGTTTATATCTTCCATTTTGTTTTTTGTCAGTATTACGGGTTTCATTTCCTGTTTGCAGGCGTACGCGGAAGTGGATCTGCTGATCGGTTCGGTGAGCAATTCGTCCATGACAATGTCGATGCTGGCTATGAACTATTACCGTGATCCGCGCATCGGGTTGGGGTATTCTTCTGCGATTTCCTGGCTGATATTTATTATTGTGTTGGTGTTTACTGTCATATATTTTTCCGTTGCCGGAAAAAAGGTGTTTTACGCGGGGGATTGACAATGGAAAATTTACGATCTCGTATGCAGTTTTTTTGCGAGAAAAAGTTTCGCAACCGTTTGTCGTCTTTTGTTTTGTTCCTGGTTGCGCTTGTTTTATCCGTTTTGTTGGTTTTGCCGCTCGTTTGGATGGTAATTCAGTCGCTGCAGCCCAACGGTGACAACATTTATCAGCTTCCGCCCGTCCTTCCGAATCCTGCCACACTGGCAAATTTTAAAACAGTTTTTGACGAGTGGAATATCCCGCAATTGTTCGTCAATACAATGACGATCATGGCGGGGGTGATGGTTCTTACTTTATTTTCATCGCTTTTCGTGGGTTATGGTTTTGCACGGCTCAACGGAAAGGGTAAAAATGTGATGTTCGGGATACTGATGTCCACAATGATGCTTCCTTGGGCGGTCACTCTTATACCTTCGTATGCCGTGTGGGCTAAACTTGGAATGTTGGGTACCTATTGGCCTCTCATTCTGCCGGCGATCGGCGGGGGAGCGTTTAATATTTTGCTTATACGTATGTTTATCATGAACATTCCGCGTGCGCTTGACGAGGCTGCGACCATTGACGGCTGCAGCAAGGTCAGGATTCTGATCACCATTCTTCTGCCTCAGCTCTGGCCGGTGATAGCTACGATCGTTGTATTTACATTCAACGGGGTGTGGAATGATTACGTTGCGCCGATGACGTATCTGTGGGGGTATACAGACAAGTATACGTTTTCCATCAAACTTGCCACGTCGTTCCGAAATGAATTTCAGGTCAACGACTGGCCTAAGATCATGGCAGCGAGTACGCTTTTGTCCTTGCCGAGTATTCTGATCGTATTTTTTGCGCAGAACGCATTTACCAGAGGTATTGTTACTACGGGTTTGAAAAACTGAACGGTGCATATGCCGTTTTAAACAGTAAGGAGGGGAAATAATGAAAAAAAAGAGATGGATCGTGATGACGAGTGTTTTGTTATGTTGTTTCCTGTTGGGATTCGGTATTACATTCGCATCGGCAGAGAGTAAGTATCCGTTGCCTGTATTGGAGGAAAATCTTGTATATTACGAGGATTTTGAGGGGTTTGAAAGCGGAACGATTCTTACAAATTCCAATTATAACCAATTTACCGCCAAAAACAGCGCAAAGCTGAACATTGTGGACAATACATCGGATAGCAATGTGCCCGAAGCTTACGGAAAAGCGCTCAAAATTACAACGGCACCTGGTTCATATGTGCAGGATGCCACACCGACATTGCTGGAAACATCTAATATGGCAATGAAATTGGATGAAGGATTCAGGTATTACGTTACTCTTAATGTCCGCACGGATAATGTGACGTATTTTCAGATTGTTGTTTATTCGGGTATAGCGCCCAGCAATCCCGCGATCGGATTTATAGGCGGCGGGGCGCTCAATTCTGCATCCTATCTTGATGTTTCGGTATGGGAGGGCTTCCCCAGAATACAGATTGAAAGTAATACTGCAGACAGTACTACGGGCTTTGAGCGCATCACTTTTTATTTTGAAGTACGTGATGGAGAAAATCCGTTTTTGAGTTTCAATTTCAGGGAAGCAAGTGCCAATGCGGCAAGTATACTTATTTCCGAGTTTAGTATACAAAAGAGCGGTGTTTCGTATCAAGAAGATTTTGAAAGTTATGCATCACAGGACGAATACTTTAAATACAGTACGCCTGCGTTTAATCCTTACTATAAAATTCCCCCGTTTATTTCAGAGGAAGGTGTGGTAACAGGGTTTGACCGTGGCGGCGATTCGTTTGCAATAGGGGCAGAAAGTGCTTCTTTGTATTTCACGGGACTGGGTAACGAAGCGCAGAATACACTTGTTACCTTCGGTATAAGCGAACAATTTTCACCGGACGGGAGCAAGACCGGAACAACGGTGGACAGACAGTTGTTTGCAGTCGGAAAGAAAAATTACGTACAGTTTGAATATTTTTTGTTCGGGGGAGAGAATCTGACGGCAGAGATATTGCAGGCGGGACAATCGCTGGGTAAAGTGCAGATAAAATTGTCGGATCAGTCATTCACGTCCGAGAAACTGGAATCCGTTGTTGTGGAACAGGGTACACGTTTAGCTAAAGCGGACAATGAGTTGTACGCGCTTCGTACTTTGTTTGCATTTGACGCAGGAGAGTCGGGCGAGATTGTCCTGAAACTGTCCGCCGATGTCGCTACATGGGGCAAACTGATGATTGACAATCTACGCATCAGCAATATACTCGGCGTGGAGGCTCCTGTCTATCAGAATACCTCTTCGGCAGAAATAAATGCCGACTATAGTGGAATGGATTATCTTGCAGAAGTGCCTTTACTGGATAAAATGGCGGTATGCTATTCTACGGTGGCGGCAGAGGGTAACGAACTGGAAGCGTATCGTGCAAACGGAACAAGTCTGTTTATTAATTTTATCGATGAAAACGGAGCTGCAATTTCTTCGGATGGTTATACCTTTGCAAGGATTGCGGATAAATATATGATTTATCCGGGCAGTTACCGTCTTTCGATGGATGTGCGGTCTTCGGACGTAGGTGCGTTGCGTTTTTTGCTTATTGAGCGTGGAGAAGGGGCGCCTGTGAACATCAGTCACGCATATTTTCATCCGCAAAATTTTGCAAAAATAGCGGACGCAACGCCTTCCATGGTCATGAATCATGCGAAAAACAAGGATGGCAGTTCGCATCTGGAAATATATTTTGCAACAGACAAAGCTGCGTATATGGATATTTCGGCAAAATTATTTGCTCCGCAGTCGGTGGGAATGGCTCCGTGGTTGTCGATCGGCAATCTGAAAATCGAATCATTCGGTGAGCTCTATGAGATTGATTTGCCTGCAGATACTGCAAACGGAAGCGTTTCAGCGGATAAACAGAGTGCGGCGGCGGGTGAACGAGTGATGCTGACGATTACACCGGATGTGGGGTATCAGGTGGGAACGGTAAGTGTAAACGGGATGCCGGCAGAGGAACAGGACGGAAAATATTTCTTTACGATGCCGGCAGAGCGCGTGCAGATAAGTGTAGAATTTACTGCGATTGCTTATGACGTAACCGTTGAAACGGTACAAAACGGAAGTGTTTCGGCGGATAAACTAAGTGCCGCGGCGGGAGAAACAGTTACTTTGACGGTTGTACCGGATACAGGCTATAAACTGGCGTCGTTGAGTGTCAACGGAGAAAGCGTGAATGAGCAAGAGGGAGTGTGGTCGTTTGTTATGCCCGCACAGAATGCTACAGTAAAAGCAAAATTTGAGGCAATACTCTATACCGTTACGGCACAAGAGATACAGAACGGTACTGTTTCGGCGGACAAACAGAGTGCTGCCGCAGGAGAAATTGTCACTATTTCCGTAACACCGGCGCAGGGATATAAAATCGTCAACGTTAAGGTAAACGGAACAGAAGTAGTGCCGCAAGAGGGTATCTATGCTTTCACGATGCCTTTAGAAGATGTGCAAATCACAGCGGAATTTACTGTTTCAACTTTTAAAGTAACATTGCCGCAGGGTGAAGGGTTCACGGCGGAAGCAGTGGGCGCGATAGAAGTGGCGTTTGGCGGAGAATTTTGTTTCAAAGTTTTGATTTCGGAAGGATACAACGGAGAAGAACTTTCAGTAAAAGCGGGGGGCAAAACGCTTATCGCGGATTCGGAAGGAGTCTATACCGTACAGGACATTCAAGGGGATATCGTAATTACTGTTTCGGGAATCGTAAAAAATGAGACGGGCGGATGTAACACTGCTGCTGTCGGAATGAGCGGAGTATGCAGTTTTGTTGCGGCGGCGTTGGGATGTATCGTTATCGGAAAGAAAAAACGCAGAATATGAAAAGGGGAAAGATCAATAAATGAATAAATTAGCGAAAGCCGTGTTGTGCCTTTTGTTCGGAGCGATGATGCTCGCGCCCGTTATGGGCGCGAGCGCGCAGACAACTGCGGTTAATCTTGAAACATTCGATAAAATTTGCTATACCGATGATTTTGAGCGTTTTGAAATCAAGGACTTGCAGCAAAAAGATTATTATTCCATTGTTGCCAAGCCCGGGTGCAGGATCAGTATCGTTGATACGCAGGTAGAAGAATACGGCAAGGCGTTGAAATTTTGGTCAAAGGCGGGTTCATCTGATCCGTTCGGAGATTTGATCGCGGAAAGTTCTAATATGTTTGTGGAACTTAACCGTGGTTATGAAACGGAAGTAACATGGAGAATGAAAATTTCCGAAGATACGTTTGTCAGATTTGTTATCTATCGCGGCGATGGCGGGGTACTCGGAACTATTTTTGCTTCGGATAC
This sequence comes from uncultured Clostridia bacterium, assembly GCA_944341655.1. Classification (GTDB taxonomy): domain Bacteria; phylum Bacillota; class Clostridia; order Christensenellales; family Borkfalkiaceae; genus Borkfalkia. The sequence goes on from CALVMA010000149.1 coordinate 12,237, forward strand.
TTCAGCGGCATCGGTCAATGAAGGCAATATCCGTGAGTTGAGCGAAGAGAGGTTGGAAGACGGTTGGGTAAACTTGCGGTTTGTGTTCGATGCCCCTGCTGATTATGATCCTTTTATTTCATTTACGGTGAGAGAGGGCAGAGAATCTCTTGTTCAGCCAACGGCTGGGGATCATTATTTGCTGTTAGACGACATTGTATTTAAGAGCAAAGGAATGACGCGCGTTGTGCGTGATTATGCAGACGAGCCTGCTGCTTCACAAAACTTTGATGCAGCAATGGGGGGAGACGATATACTTTCGTCTATCTTTTTTACCAAAATTGATCAGCAGGTGAAGTCTCGCCGTATTACGAATGAAGATGATGGGCAAAAGCGCGCCATCAACAGTACGGACGGCGAGCATGGCAGTATGTTGATCGAGTTTTCCGACGGAAACCTTCCCGCGCAGGAATTTACTCCGTTTATGCGCCTTGGTCCGGAGAAAGTAAAATTGGTGCGAGGGTATTATAAAATATCTTTTGATTACCGTGATTACGGTGCGTTTGCCTATTATATTGCGCTCAAAGATATGCAGGACAAGGTGACGGATTTTGTTTATTTTGATTCCAATACGCAAGGAAATTTGATGGAAAACAACGGAACCGTACGGCTGGATCACACTGTGGAGGTGATGCAGGATGATAATCCGGAGAGTGCCTGCGGTGGAACGTATAAACATGTTACGATCTATATGACGGTGAGAGAACAGTCGTATCTGGATTTTACGTTGCGTCAGTACTATCCGGGCGAGCGGAGCGAGGGGAATTACGCGTGGACGGTCATTGATAATTTTGAAGTATTTAGGGCGGAACCGCCTGTGCAGTTGTCTTGCAGTTATCAGGATTATCTCTATGACGATTTTCGAAAAATGGAAGCGATGGATGCTTTCAATTGGAAACTGGGCGCAAACGCACAGACGAGCGGAAATTCGGTATCGGGACTGGATGACGGGCTATTGACGGTAAACGTAGGTACACAACCGGCAGAGGCTGTTCTGGAGCTGAAAAACGGGCTGACGTCGGTTCAGACGGAACCTTACCGTATTGTGATGATGTTTGAAGCAAGCAATATCTCAACGGTTTATTTGGAATTTTACGATGAAAGCGGTGTTTTGTCGAGCGTACCGTTTAATCTCCTTTCGCGAACGGTATCGGAAGGGGACGATCTTACGCCTTACCGTTCTTCGTACAGTTATAATGTGATCAGCGGAGTACATGTAATCGGAACGGAGGCTGAAGTGAACCAGGGTGCGGGTGTACGCATTCGCGCTCAACGTACGGTGGCAATGATGCCCGGAACATTGGAGATTAAGACTATTTCGGTGTTGAAAAGTTACGATGAGGTATTCGATCGCGATCCCAGTCAGCCCAACGAAAAGAATCCGGCGGAGTACGGGGATAACGGTGGTGTGTTTGATACGGGAAAACCCAAAGACGACGATATTCTTATTCTCGATCCCTTGCAGGAAAGCGGATGCAAAAAGAATTCGGCGGGAGCGGGAATGGAGATTGCAGTGTGCTGTGCGGCTGTAGCGATCATTCTGAAGGCAAGGAGATAAACGATGAAACGTATCAAATTATTTTTAAACAGAGCATTGGCGTTGATTCTTTCCGTCGTTCTGTTGACGGGTATATTGTCTGTTTTGCCGGGTTGTTCGGAAAAGACAGTCAACGCTTCCGATTATCAATATGTTTATCCGGAAAAAATTTCAGGCAAGCTGAATAATCCGGGGATGGGCTGGGTGTTCAATGAAGATTCGGTATTTTACGGCGGGTTGGATCTGGGGGCAAGCGGTGAGATGCCCGATTGCGATGTTGTCTACATAGGCACGACGTGGGCTTTGATAGAACAGGAAGAGGGCGTATTTGATTTTTCCATCATCGAACAGGCAATGGATTATTGGCGACCGCGCGGCAAGAAATTCCATTTTAAAATATCCACGGATTCGTTCATGCTGCCAAATACCTATTCCGGTGCACCTTTGTGGTTGATAGAAAAGTACAATATTCCTTATCAGACATTTGATTATACCAACGGCGGGCCTGTTCCGAAATTTATTGCCTACGATGTTACGAATGAAGTGTATTTAAAATATCTTGATCGTTTTCTGGGGGAATTGTATAAAAAATACGGTAACGACGACGCGGTGGAAACAATCGAGATACGTGGGTACGGTAACTGGGGTGAGTGGCATACAGGCTACGTTTTCGAGAATCGGGACATCAAACGTGCTGCACTGGAAAATATAATCGACAAATATGTGACAGCGTTTGAAGAAAGCAATAAAATAATGGTTTTATGTTGTAGTTGGGATCCCAACGAATTGCCCTATTACGGAATGGAAAATCCGTACCGCAATTATTACACATGGAATGCATACGATTATGCTTATAGTCTGGAAAACGTTTCATTCCGAAGGGACGGTATTGCAGCGGCATTGTATTATGCGTACGATCAGAAATTTATGAGTGAAGTGTTTCGTAGCGGCAAACGGCTTCCGTTGTTCGGTGAATATGCGGGTACATCTGCGGATGCGATCAGTGGCAGCGGATCGTATAGTTTGCTGGATGGAATAAATGAAGGGCTTTACAAATTACGTATGAATTACTGTACAGTCATTGACTGGACTGCGGAACAGGTAGCATGGCTTATCGAAAACGGTTATCGGGAAGTTTTTGACCGCGGGAACGAAATGATGGGGTATCGGCTTGCGGTCGACATGGCGCGGTATCCTAAAAAGGCGAAGGCTGGAGAATCGGTGGATGTTCTCACCCAATGGAGCAATAGTGCGGTTGGGAGATTCTTCTATGATTATAAGATGGCTTTGTATTTGTTGGACGAAAATGACAGAATCGTTTCTACCACAGTAAATGAGGAATTTGATGCCACAAATTTCACCCAAGGCGAAATCACTAACATTTATTCGAAACTGGAGATTCCCTCGTCGGCGGCTGGAACATATACCGTAGGAGTCGGCATCGTAGATGAAGACGGAAAAGCAGCTATCGAACTTGGTATGGGCGGAAAACTGGAAAACGAGCGTATCTATCGTTTGGGAGAAATTTCTGTGGGCGAAACGGGGATAGAAGGTTCTCTTACTGAAAAAATGAGTTGGGATGAATTCAGCAACTATTCTTTCACTCCGTATGCTACCTATCAAGTTACCATCCGTTACACGCCGGGCATGAGTATCGAAGATTACACCTTTGACAATTGGAACGGATATGTATTTAAACTCACGACGGAAAAGGGTGGTGAAACTGCCACTGCGGGTTGGACGAAATGGCAGGACGTTTCTGAAACCACATGTTTTAAGACGTTCACCTTTACCATAGGACAATACGATGACTATAAAGCGGTGTTAGAAAGCGAAAATTTTGGCGATATTTCCGTCAGCGATGTTTATGTGGAAAAAATGTACGGAATGTTCGAAAATTTTGAAGGATATGCCGACGGGAATTCCGATCTTATTTCGATGGAGGAGAATTTCTCTACTTCGATGGCGCAGAACGGAACGATTACTTATCTCGGAGACAGCATGAATGACGGCGAAAGTAATGTTATTTCGGGTAACAAAAGTATTCTTGTGCAGGCTTCTGGAGACGGTGTTAAGTACGGGATTTACACAAATCCTTACAACTTTAAACTTAAACAGAACACGACGTATACTTTGTCTTTCAATTTTCGCAGTAAGGTGGGTACGGATGTCGGTAATGGCGGATATTATGTGGTCGATCTGTATAATTCCGCTGATGAATGCTATTCCAAGATAGGCGAATGGTATGAACGAAGTGACAATTATGTTACCACTAAAACATTTACATTCCGGACAGGAAATGAGGGCTTTGATTCTTTTGCGTTCGGCGTCGTCAACAGCGGTTCGTTTTTGATTGACAACCTTATACTGATAGAGCATTTTAACGGTGACACTGTCGAAGGACAGGATATTGAATATGTCCAAAATGTACGGCGTCAGACAGAAGGAGGGCTCAATGTTACGGAAGGCTTTGAAAGTGGCACGATTATCGGGTCCAATTTTACTCGCGGCGTGAACAATCTCGCTAAACTCACCAACAATGAAGATCTTGTAATTTCGGGAGATTGGTCTTTGATTGCTAACTATGAAAAGGCAGATTATTCCTCCTTGTTCTTCGGTGTCGGAGAAACAGATCCCAGATTCTTTACCTTTAAACCAGGAGGTACTTATAGGGTTCAGTTTAAATATCGAATCATCGATGCACCGGCCGGTACTTCATTTTACGCTTTTTTCCGTGACAAGTCGACTCCTAATACTATAGAGGCGGACCTGCAGGCATATCTTTATGCAGGAGATGCAAGCAAAGGAGATCTCAAAACGGAGATAGTAACTCCGGAAACAGGTAATTCGTATACGCAGGTTGATTGGACGATCACTCTGATGAGTGAATATAACGGTAAGCCTTTGGAAAGTTATCAGTTCTATTTCGGGGTTACGGGATATATGGTTGTGGTCATAGACGATGTTTTAATTACCGAAGTTGTATAAGGTCAAATCGGATATTGTAGCGCGTATGTATATGCGCTACAATATCTGTGCGGTAAAAATATATAGGCAAGGAATAAGATTATGTACGGAGTAGACAACCTTATTGAAAGACAAAACATATGTGAAAAGTTTTGGAATAATCAGCTCGGAAGGCCGTTGGTGTGTGTCACCGCGCCGAAAGCGGGAGGCGAATGCATACAATACGATTCGTCATATGTGCGTCGGGTGCGTGAGATAAGAAATAAAGACTTTTATTCGATGCTCAAAGACTTTGATCGCCTGGCACAGAATACTTTTTATGGCGGAGAAAGTTTCCCTGTTTATACCTGTGATTTTGCGCCTGATCAGTACGCTTCCTTTTTTGGCGGAAAAATTGAGGGGCAGGAGGGACAGTATACCACTTGGGTGCATAAAATCGCGGAAACGGCATCACAGCTGGATTGCCGCTTTCATAGCGACGCTCCTTCGTTTGTAGCGTTGCTCGATTATATTTCTAAAGCTGCTGAATTTGCAAACGGTAATTTTTTGATTAATATGCTAGATTTGCACAGTAATCTTGATACTCTTTCTGCGTTGCTGGGGCCTGAAAATTTGTGTATTGAATTGCTTGATGATCCAGATGTGGTCGAAAATAAATTGAGGGAGATTAACAATTCGTATGCCGCCGTATACGATGCGGTATACCGTGCAGGGAAAATGGATCGGTTAGGAAGCATTGGTTGGCATCCCGTTTGGGCAAAGGGAAAAACTGCGGTGGTTCAATGTGATTTTTCTTGTATGATCAGCCCCGAAATGGCGCGTAAATATGTTATTCCCTCGGTGGAAATGGAAGTGTCGCATTTAGATCACTGTGTTTATCATTATGACGGGAAACAGGCACTTGGGCATTTTGAAGATATTCTTGCTATTTCAGGTATTGATTGCGTGCAGTGGGTTCCGGGAGATGGAGAAAAGAGAACATTGTTTTGGATGGATCTTTTGCAAAGGATTCAGACATCAGGTAAAAAAGTATGGATTTACGACTGGACAGCAGAGGAAATCCTCGCCGATAGACAGCTTATTCCTGAACAGACGGTATTTAGTCTTTCTTTGCCGTCGGAGGATGAGGCGAAAAGATTTTTGGAGGCGTTTTTTAAAAAATATAGATAATCCGGACAGGGGCTTTCGCTTGAAAGCTCCTGTTTAATATAAAAAGGATACATAATGGTTTACCAAATTCTCTGTTAGTATAATTTTTTTACAAAAACAAAGGATTTGAATATAATTAAAAACCTTATCGCGAGTAACTCGGATAAGGTTTTGTGGTGGGGAACGGATGTATATTGCCGAAACTCTAGAAGCGAGACTCCCAAAAATCAATGTCACAATGCTCGCACGAACGATACGTGGTTTGTTCATCTTTTATTGTTGTTGCTTTTCGGCACGCGTAGTTCTCATCTTCCCATACCACCAAAAAATCGATACCTTGTTTGGTATCGCTTTTTGGTGGTATGGGAAGAGTGTACATATTGCCGCCCCCCCCGCGGGCGGGGTCCCCTCGGCAAAGCGTCGCCTTGCGGTCGGGCGGGGGAGTATGGCGCCGAAAAACAATGCCGCAAGGCTCGCGCGAACTACCGAACGTCGGCATTTCTCGATTACCTTTTCCCAAAACACAAACGGCGATGCCCGATAGGGGTATCGCCGTTTGGTGGTGGGAAGAGGTAGATTCGAACTACCGGAGTCAGTGACGTCAGATTTACAGTCTGATCCATTTGGCCGCTCTGGAATCTTCCCGTTTATGAATTTGAAGCGAAATGCTCATTTTTAGCGTTGGAGCTGGTGATTGGAATCGAACCCACAACCTGCTGATTACAAATCAGCTGCTCTGCCAGTTGAGCTACACCAGCACGTTTTTTGTGCTGATTCATATGTTCAGCTTGACTATTATACCATATTTTCAGAAAAAAGCAAACAAAATCAATGGTATTTGATCAATTTTTTTTAATACTCTTTAAACTTTCAAAAAGGAACGATTTAACATGAAGGCAAATAAAAGGCTTGTGAGCTTATGCTGGTACGGGGCAGGGCGGGGGAGAGTGGTCAACATGCCAACCAAGCATTGCGATCGGGAAAGGCTTTGCAGGCATGGGGCGTGTAAGCGGCGGACAAATAAACTGCAAACATATTGAAAAGTTCAGACAATTTTTATTAAAATTTATCAAGTACTTGACAAATGAAGATGATACATGTACACTATTATCTGTAATAGTATCGGCTCAGGCATATGTAATTTTGTAAATGATCAAAAAAAGGCTTGTTCGGCAGGTATTTTTAATACGGTTAGATGAATTTGGGCGAGGTCTGTCGGAAACGGATGTTGGCGTTCAGCAAATTTGAATTTTAGCAGGAGGTAGTATGAGTAAAGTCAAAGCAAAAGGCATAGCTTTGTTGTGCACGATTGCGTTTGCGGTCATTTTGGCGGCGGCGCTGTGCATGGGCTTGCCGGCAACGAAGGTCAGGGCGCAGGATAATCCGTTTGCGTCGCTGCCGTCAGTCGAGGTGACGGACGAAGGGGTCGCCACGGTCAACGATTGGACGGAAATGGTCGTCGCCATCAATTATGACGGCACGGTGACCAATCCTCTCAATCCGAACGGCGAAATGGTCGAGAAGATCGTATTGGGGGGAAATGTAACGTTCGATTTTCTCGAGGATAAGGAATTGCAGATACTGATGCAAAGCTTCGTGGAACAGAGCGAAGGCGGATATGCCGACAGTCTGTACATATCGCGCAGCATAGACATCGATCTGGGAGGAAATACGCTTACCGTTGAGACGGGCAGTGAGGCTTTCGCCGTTGTTCTCTATGGAGATAGCGACGTTACGATCAGCAACGGTTCCATAAAGGGCGTTTCCAAGGGTGATTTTGTAGATGTCGGATCTGCAAACAAAAGCGTTGCGAATCTGACATTGAAAGACGTGGCCGTAACTTTTGAATATCAAGGGGACGATGCTGTAAGGGATGCGGTCATTTTGAATGCCGGAACGTTGCAAATAGAAAACGTCACGTTTGACGTGACGGGCGGGGTGCGTTCTGTTGCAAATGCGACTGTACCTGCAGGAAGCGTGAGCTATGCGACGTTGCAGGACGAGATCAACGCTCTGCCGGGGATCGGTTACGTCTCGACGGTAGAGCTTTCCAAAGATTATGAGGAAAGCATCACGATTCCCGAGGGGAAAGCTTTTACGCTCGATCTTGCGGGGCATAAACTGACGAACGAAGCGGACAAGGATACGATTACCAACAGAGGTACTCTTAAAGTGATCGATTCGGGCGGCGGCGGTGCCGGTACGGTGGACAACGTGAGCCATGCGCGCGCAGCGCTCGTGAATTACGGCACGGTGCAGATCGGAAACGAAACGACGAGCGGCGGCACGTTTACGCGCAGTCAGGAAAACGGCGTATATGACGCTTTGGATACCCTACCTCAGGAAGCGCCTGGCGGCAACAGCTGGTATACGATAAAAAACTACGGACATCTGAGCATTTACAATGAAAAGACGCGGATCACCATGCGTAAGGCGGATCGCGAGCTTTCCGACGGCAGAACAGAGCCGACGGGCGGTTATTCTTCGCTGATTCAGAGCGGATATGCCGATGGCGAAAACTATGAAAGCATAGTAGAGCAAGTTACGGTTGCCGACAAGACGCCGAAAGTGACCGTGTACGGCGGTTGTTTTGTCGGCGGGATCAATACCGTAAAAAATGATGAACACAGTGTTCTCGATATTCAAGGGGGCAAATTTGAGAACTATGTTCAGAACGTTATTCTGAATTACGACGCGGCAGAAATCAGCGGCGGTGAATTTATGCTTACCGGCGCAGTGACTCAAGCGAATGCGGCGATCGTTTATGCGTCGGGCGAAACGGAAATATCGGGCGGAACGTTTGCTGTCGCAGAGTTTGCTCATGATTATTGCATCACGCACGGTGTCCGTGCCGTAAAAGGTACGACGATCGTCGGCGGCGTTTCGATTGAAGGCGTGGACTTTGCGGTTACTGCCGAGGCAGAAGCGGCCGTTGAGGTCGCGGAAGGCGCGGCTGGCGTTTTGAAAGCGGCGGCGCAGATCGAGCGCGGCGATAAGACGCTGGTTTACGGTGATTTTTCGACAGCCGTTGCAGAGGCGCAGGATGGCGAAACGGTCAAACTGGCCGATGATCTGGTTCTTACGGAAGTTCTTTTAATTGAAAACAAGTCGATTGTTTTGGATCTGGCGTCCTATACGATGACGCTTTCCGGTGATTTCGGCGGCAATGACGTGGCGATCCGCGTCGGCGATAACGGCAGCCTGACGATCGAAGGGAGCGGTAAGATCGACGCGAGCGATAATGGATCTGTTCCGGATAATATTGTTCCGGTGGGAGCGATGGGCAGCGGTTCGAAGGTCATCATCAACGGCGGAACGATCGTTGTGGATACGGCGTACGAATCCTGTGTGTTTGCGAATACCGACGGGTACGTCGAGATCAACGGCGGTTCGTTGCAGAATCTCTGCGAAGACGAATATAAGAACGGCGGCGGCGGGCCTGCGCTTACGGTCAATGTGCGAGCGGGCGTCGCAGACGCAAGCAAACTTTTGGTCGTAAACGGCGGAACGTTTATCGGCCGCAATCCTGCGCTCGGTGACGACAGCGTTCCCGGAACTTTCCTCGGCGCGGATGTCAAGATCGCTCGTACGGAGAATGGCTTTGCCGCCTTTACGGAAGAAACTCCCGCGGGTGCAACGGCGATCTATTACGACGAGCCCGAAGGGAGTGTCGCGGAAGTTTACACGTTGGATGCTTTTAGGGAAGCGATCGGATACGGGTATGCGGTTATCCGTCTCGGTGCAGATATCGAAGGTTACGGCATCATCAAAAGATCACTGACGTTTGATCTGAACGGACATACGCTTACATCCAAGAGCGATTCAAACAATGCGATCATTACGCTTTGGGTGATCGGATCTGACCAAGCAGGCGGTGAAAGGATCGAAGTTGATATCACCTCGTCGGTCGGTGACAGGGCGGGTGCGATCAAGCACGAGACGAGCAGCAGCGCAAGTTATGCGTTTAAAGCGTATGGCGCTGTCGATCTTACAATTTCAAATATTCTCATTGAAAACACCGCTTCCGGTGCGTATGGGGCAGCGTTTGGCAACGGAGGAATATCCGCACAAGTGATCGCGGAAGTAACCGACTCCACGATCAGGGGCGAATATCCTGCGGTTTATGTAGCGGGAACGGGTATTGCCGATCAGCCTACGGTCTTCATTGCAAGAAATTGCAGGCTCGAAGCGGTTACGATGGGCATTATGGGCAATGGTTCGGAAACTTACCAACAGACGCGCATCGAATTGTATGACACGGAAGTTATAGCGGAGTCGAACAATGCCGATACGGAAGACTGGGACAATATGGGGTTGGGCATTTACCACCCGCAGCAGGGTACTCTGTTGATCAGCGGCGGATCGATAACGGGTGTTGCGTCTGCGATTGAAATGCGCGCGGGCTCTCTCAAAGTTTCGGGCGGTGCGGTTTTGACGGCTACTTCGAAAAAATTCCATATTGAGTCCAATGGGAGAGGAAGCACCACGTGCGGCGCGGCGGTTGCGGTTTCACAGCATAGTACGAATTACCCGATTTCGGTCAATGTCGAAAATGCAACGTTGAACGGTTTCTATGCGCTGTATGAAGAAGACGTGCAGGATACGTCGTCTGACAGCATAAATATGAGCGTAACGGGCGGAACTTTCAACGGAAAGGTCGACAGCGAAAACGTTACAAGCTTTATCAGCGGCGGCATGTTTGCGGAACTTGTTCCCGGCGGATTCCTGACGGAAGACGCGGTTTTGACGGTAACCGAGGACGGAGCATTCGGTGTCGAAGAGGATGCGGCGGTGGCGGCGACGCTTGTCCGCGGCGAAACGGAATACAGCTTTACTGCTTTTGCAGACGCATTTGCCGTAGCCGAAGCGGGCGATACCGTTGTTCTGAAAGGCAATGTGACTCTCAACGATACGCTCACCGTTGACAAGGCGATCGTTCTCGATCTGGGCGGCTGCGTCCTTGAAGCGGGGAACAATGCGATCGCGATCACCGCAAATGCGACCGTCATGAACGGTACGATCAAGGCGGCGGCAGGCGAAGCGGGGCATGTTGACAACGGCACGACGGCGATCGCCGTGCAGGGCGTTGCGGTCAGGCTGGAAGGTCTTGCGATCACGGGCGAAGCGACGGATCCAGCGGCGAATCTGTTCCTGATCACCGTTGAAAACGGTTCGCTCGAAGTGGCGAATTCGAACATCACGATGACGTTTGCGAGCGACAGTGAAAAGCAGGGCCAGGTGATCCGCACGGTGAATTCCGATCTTGCGATCAGCGGTTCCGTGATCACGGCGAACGGCGGTTACGGCGTAGCGTTCCGCGGCGGAATGACGCAGGAAGAGGCTGTCGCGGCGGATGCTTCCGAATATAACAAACTCACGATCGCGGACAGCGCGATCAAAGCGGAATTGTTTGCGATCGCCGGCAACGGTACGACGCACGGCACGGTTATCACCGTTTCGGGCGACAGCAAGATCGAAAGCACAAACGGCGTGGCGATCTATCATCCGCAGTACGGTATTTTGAATATCGCATTGAACGAAGACGGCGCGCAGGCGTATATCCGCGGCCTGTCGGGCATCGAAATGCGTGCGGGCGCCCTGAACGTCGAGAGCGGCCTGGTCGAAGCGACCGGTTCCGCGTTGGTGTCCGAGCCGAACGGGAACGGTTCCACGACCGAAGGCGCAGCCGTTGCGATCGTACAGCATACGACAAAACTTCCCATAAACGTTGCGTTGAGCGGCGGTACTTATAAAGGTCAGTATGCGCTGTACGAAGAGAATCAGCAGCAGAACGAACCCGAAGCGATCAAAAAGATTTCGATCTCCGTGACGGGCGGCGTTTATGAAGGAAATATCGGAAGCCAGGATGTAACCGGATTTATTTCGGGCGGCAAGTTTGCGCAGCTTCCGAATGAGGACTGCATGAGCCCCGATTATGTGGCGCAGATGGGCGGCGACGGCTACTATGTGCCTGTCGAATCCACCGTACTGCGCGGGGCGCAGAAGAATGCGCAGGCGGATATCCGCGAATATGCGGCGATGCTCGGCATGCGCTGGTTGGATATCCTTACGGCGGCGGAAAGCGATACGGATGCGGCGCTTGTGGTTTCGCTGCATGATTCCATTGTCGATGCGACGAGCGAAAACCGTATTGCCGAAGCAAGGCTTGCGGCGATGAATGCGATCGATGAGCTGAGCGCGGCGATCGATGCTCACAAGGCAAAGCTGATCGCGCAGTTGCAGGAATTTGCGCTGAACGATCCCGCTACGGATGAAGACGATCTCGACGTCGTTGTTCCGACGGCTACATATCTCTCCATCAACAGCGCGGCGACCAAAGCGGAGGCGGATTTCTATTACAACAATGCGATCGCAGAGGTCAAAGACATTCGCGCTTACCGTGCGGAGATCGCGGCGCAGACGGCAACGCTCGAAACGCTTTCGGCGGCGCTTTCCGACCTCGGCGAAGAGACTTTGCTCTCCAACATTCAGAAGGCGATAGCCGATGCGCAGGATGCGATCACGGGCGGCGATTCTTATACGCTCGCAGGGATCAGCGATTATCTTACCAATACGATCAATACGGCATTGCAGACGATCGACGGCAAGTTTGATGCGTATGCGGAGTATATGCAGGAAATGTACGAGGCGATCCTCGGTACGGGCGAAGGCACGTCGTTGTTTGAGCAGATCCAAAAGGCGATAGCCGATGCGCAGGGCGCGATCACGTCGGGCAATGCCGAGGCGATTGCAAAAGCGGTGGAAACGATCAACGGCAGTATCGACGCGGCGGCGGGCGAAATCAAGGGAGCGATCCCCGATTACGCGGAGAAACTTGCTGCAATCGGCGGTACGCTGGAGAACTTGCAGACGGCTGTCGTCGGAAACGATGCCGCGATTGCCGAAGTGCTGCAGGCGGTAAAGGACGCGCAAACGGCGATCCTCGGCGCGGCGGATGAGGATATCGCAGGGGTTATGGCGGCGGTTAACGCGGCGAATGCGGCGGTAAAGGACGCGCAAACGTCGATCCTCAATGCGATCGGCGGAACGGACGGCCTTGTTTCGAAGCTGACGGATATCACGAGCACGCTGGAAGGATTTGAAACGAAGCTCGGTTCGATCACGACGTCCCTCGGCAATGAACTCGATGCGATCGACGCAGCGATTTCGGGGGCGCAGACAGACATCAAATCCATTCTTACGAAGCTCGACTCGCTTGCGACGGGTTCGGACATGACGGATATCACGGAAGACCTCGCGGCGATTCTGGAAGACATTGCACAGGTGCAGACGACGGTCGGCGAGATTTCTGCGGAGGTCTCCACGGTAACGGCGGTTGCCGAAGCCAAGGAACAGGCGTTCACGGATATCGAAGCATGGCTCAACGAGTATCTCGATTCGATCATCGGCGTCACGGAAGAGGCGGACAGCGGTAAGGCGGTTGCGCTGGCGTTCACGGCAGAGACCACCGATGGCGACATCTATGCGAAGCTGACGAAGGCGTTCAGCGAGGACAATGCAAAGCTCGTGCTGAAGTACTATAACGAAGCTCTCGCATCGATCGACGGTGCGAAGACGGTTTCGGACGTAACGACGGCAGTGTCTACTTTCAAGGCACAGGTTGCCTCCGTAGAGGCGGCGGCGCAGAATACTTCCGATCTTGTCGGCGTGTACGTATTGCTGGCGATCGTGATCGTCGCGGTGGTTGCGGTGCTGATCGTCGTGTTGCTGAAAAAACGCGGCGCGGCACCCGACGGCAATCCCGTGCAAGAGGAAGAGAAAGCGGAGCCGGAGCCCGTGCAGAGCGCACCCGCGCCCGCGGAAGAAAAAGTTGCGGATACGGCAGAACCGCTTAAAAACGAAATCGCGGCCGAACTTGACGACGATAAAGAACAGGTCGTCATAGCGGCGAACGTGCGTTCCTTTGCGGAAGCGTATGTCGATTTGAGCGACGAAATGAAGGGGCTGTTCAAGAAAGTCAAGGAGTACGCTCTCTCCAAGGAAGGGACGGCGGAAATCATGCAGAGCAGCGGCGTTTGCATCAAGCGCGACGGCAAGCAAGTGGTCAAACTGACGGTGCGCCGCGGTTATCCCGTAGCATTGTTTATTCTGGAAAACGAAATGTTAAAAGATTTCCGTCGTACGAGCAATTCGACCGCGAAGCTGAAGGTTCGTGCAACGGAGCTGGTACTGCGCGAAGAAGCGGATCTGACGGCTGCCAACACGATGATCGACCTGTCCATCGAGCAGATCGATAAAGACATCGAGGCAGCGAAAGAGCGCCGCAGGGAAGCGCGCCGCGCCCGCAGAAAGCAAAAACAGGAAGAACAGCAAAAGGAAACCGACCTGAACACGACGGATGACAAGCAATGAGCGAAAGCTGCCTTTGTTGTTGAAAAAGGTCGCAATCTGAGGTGAAAGAAAGGGCAAAATTCATGTAAAAATGAATTGTAAGTAAAAAATGAGCCGGGCATATTGCCCGGCTCATTTTTTTGATTTGTCGGATCCCCGCAGAATGGGGCGCTTGGCGGCGGGAATAAAATACCCTCCCGAACGTCGCGGCGCGAAAAAGGTCGGCGGGGGCTCGGTCGGATCAAAAAAAACAGCCGTTTGCAAGGCGGAAGGGGAACCCCTGCCGGTAAACGACTGTTTTTTGTTTTAAATTGAAATGCAACCTGCGGACCGATCGGGCGATACCGACAAGGTTGGTGCCTCGGGGCGGAATCGAACCACCGACACAGGGATTTTCAGTCCCTTGCTCTACCGACTGAGCTACCGAGGCATTTTAAAGCCTGCTCAACAGCCCACATATGCTATCAAACAGGCTTCCTTGAAAAGGTGGCGACCCGGAACGGTCTCGAACCGTCGACCTCCAGCGTGACAGGCTGGCGTTCTAACCAACTGAACTACCGGGCCGTATTCAGGTATTGGTGGGCCTTCACGGACTCGAACCGCGGACCAATCGGTTATGAGCCGACCGCTCTAACCAACTGAGCTAAAGGCCCTTGAATACGGGTTACATTGTCTCAATCACAACGCTTGATTATTTTATAATATCCGCAAAAAAAAGTCAACTGTTTTTTGGTGGTTTTGATTATTTTTTTGTATTCTTTGTTTAGGCGAAATCATTTTCGGCAAAAGCCGACAAACTTTTTCATAACTCTATGTTCTTCGCGTGTTGGGAGGTGGTATTGTAGAGAAGCGCTGAAAAAAGCCGTAAAAAATTCAGGAAGGGGAGCGAGGTGCCGTATGAATGTGGAAGCGAAGATATCCGAGGACACACTCTACATATTTTTGAGCGGCGAGCTGGACGAATACTCTGCGGGTGCGGCGAGGACGGCCGCGGACGCGCTGATCGAGGAAAACATAGCGTGTTCGCGGGTAGTGTTTGATTTATCGGGGGTGCGGTTTATGGATTCTGCGGGGATCGGGTTTCTGATCGGCAGGTACAAGCGGCTTACGCGGTGCAAGACGCCGGCGTTTATACAATCGCCCGATCTTGCGGCGGACAAGATCCTGAGCATGAGCGGCGTCTATACGCTAATACCGAAACTTTAAGGAGAATGTTATGACAAATTCGATGGAGCTGCAAATACCCGCCATATCTGAGAACGAGCCGTTTGCGCGGGACACGGTAGCGGCGTTTTGCGTGCGGCTGAATCCTTCGCTGGACGAGCTGTCCGACGTAAAGACGGCGGTGAGCGAGGCGGTGACCAACTGTATCGTGCACGCATATGCGGGCGGAGAGGGGATGATCCGTATTTTTTGTTCTGCCGAAGGCGACACGCTACATATTGAGATTTCGGATTCGGGAAAGGGGATCGAGGACGTTGCGCGGGCGGTCGAGCCTTTTTTCACGACGCTGGAAGAGGAGGAGCGGTCGGGAATGGGATTTACGATCATGCAGACGTTTATGAGTGCATTCCGTCTGCAATCGGCGCCGGGAGCGGGCACGACGGTGTACATGAGCAAGACATTCAGGTCGGCGCGGAAGGGCGCGGCATTCTGCGAGGGTATGCGGGGCGGTACGAATGCTGGGTGACGAAGAAACTCTGCGCTGTATCCGTGCGGCGAAGCGAGGGGACAATTCGGCGAAGGAAGCGCTTTTGTCGGGGAACGTCTCACTTTTAAAGAGCATTGTGCGGCGTTATCTCGGCAAGGGAGTGGAGTTCGACGATCTGTACCAGCTGGCGAGTTTGGGGCTTTTAAAGGCGGTATACGGGTTTGACGAGCGGTACGGGGTACGTTTTTCGACGTACGCGGTGCCGATGATCGCGGGCGAGATAAAGCGGTTTATGCGGGACGACGGGTCGGTGAAGGTATCGAGGGCGATGAAATCGGCGGCAAAGAGCATGAACCGTTTTATAGAGGAATATACGGCGGAGCACGGCGCGGCGCCCGCGTTGAAACTTGTGGCGGAGCGATTCGGCATGGACGAAAGCGAGGCGGTCTTTGTGCTCGGATCGTCGCGGATGCCGGTGTCCATTTACGAGCAGGGCGATTACAAGGATGAGAAGTCGCAGGAGCTGATCGAGCGCCTTCCGACGGTGGACGACACGGAGGACATGATCGAGCGGATGCAGCTGCGCACGGCGATCGAGCAGTTGCCCGAGCGGGAGCGCAAGATCATCATTTTGCGGTATTTCCGCGACATGACGCAGAGCGAGGTGGCGGACGTGGTCGGGGTGTCGCAGGTGCAGGTCTCGCGCATCGAGAGCAAAGTATTCGAGGACATGAAAAAGCGGCTGGGATAGGCGCGGTAGATTTCGGGATCCCGAAAGCGATGCCGAGGGCGCAACAGGCCTGCCCGCGGAATTGCCGAAGGAAGCAGCAAAAAATACGGAACGGGGAGGCAGGCCTTTTTCGGGCGGCGCGTTCGGGAAGATGTGCCGGCGGGAAAAAAAGGGAAAAGAGAGGAAAAAACGATAATGCGCGCGTTTTGAATTGACAAAACGCGCGCATCTTTCTATAATAGATAGGAAAATAACTCCGGAGAGGCCAAAAACAGGCGCCGAAGGTGTATGCCGCAAAAGTGCGGCTATCTCTCAGGCAAAAGGACGGAGCGGTTTTTTCCGCAGTCGCCTTTGGGCGGCTTTCTTTTTTGGCAAAAAAACACAAATGGGACTATTTGAACAGATTGTAAAACAGGTGGACGATTTTGTCTGGGGCATACCGCTGATCGTCCTGATCCTCGGCGCGGGGATCTATCTGACGGTGCGGCTGTTGTTTTTGCCCGTGCGCAGGCTGGGCAGGGCGTTTCGGTATATGTTCCGCAAAGAAGAGGGAGCGGGCGAGGTCTCGTCGTTCGGGGCGCTGTGTACGGCGCTTTCGGCGACGATCGGCACGGGGAACATAGTCGGCGTTGCGACGGCGATCGTGGCAGGCGGCCCGGGCGCGCTGTTTTGGATGTGGCTGGCGGCTTTTTTCGGAATGGCTACCAAATATGCGGAGGGGCTTCTGGCGGTGAAATACCGCCGCGTCTATGCGGACGGCCACACGCTCGGCGGGCCGTTCTATTACATTGAGAACGGTCTGGGCAGGCGCTGGAAGTTTCTTGCCGTGATATTCGCGATCCTGGGAATGTGTGTGGGGCTGTTCGGCATCGGAACGTTTTCGCAGGTCAACTCCATAACTTCGGCGGTGGGGAACGTATTTTCCGATCTGCCCGAAATATCGCTGTTCGGCGCGCGGTACAACGTGGCGGTGATCGTGGCGGGCGCGTTGCTGACGGCGGCGGTGGCGCTTGTCCTGTTGGGCGGGGTAAAGCGCATTGCGAAAGTATCGGAAGGCGTCGTGCCGTTCATGGTGATCGTATATGTTTTGACCTGTCTTGTCATACTGTTTGCAAACGTTACGGCCATTCCCGCGGCGTTTGCGCAGATATTTGTGGGGGCGTTCAAGCCCTCGGCGGTAGCCGGCGGGATCGCGGGGAGCATGCTCATAGCGATGCAGAAAGGCATAGCGCGCGGCATTTTTTCCAACGAAGCGGGCTTGGGCAGCGCGCCGATCGCGGCGGCGGCGGCGCGGACCAAAGAGCCGGTGAGGCAGGGGCTCGTGTCCATGACGGGCACATTTTTGGATACCATCGTGGTCTGCACGATGACGGGGCTTGCCATCGTGATCACGGGGGCTTGGAAAACGGGAATGGAAGGCGCGGACGTGACCATCAGCGCGTTTTCGCAGGGGCTGCCGGGCGTATTGGGTGCGGCGGGCCCGATTCTGCTGACGGTATGCCTGATCTTTTTTGCGTTTACGACCATTCTCGGCTGGAATTTTTACGGCGAGCGCTGTCTGGAATACCTGGCGGGCAGGAAGAGGGCGGCGATCTATGCCTACCGCATCGCGTACATTGCGGCGGTCTTTATCGGGCCGTACATGACGGTGGCGGCGGTGTGGAACATAGCCGATATTTTCAACGGATTGATGGCGATCCCCAACCTGATCGCGCTGATCTTGCTTTCGGGGGTGGTGTGCCGCGAAACGAAGAATTATTTCGCGCGCTATCCCAAATACACGGCGGCGGAGCTGCCCGAAGCGGGATCGGACGGCGGGGACGCGGAAGGAGAGCTGACCCCGGCGGAACAGGCGGGCGCGCTGTACGATAAGGAGCAGGAAGAGGCGGAAGGGCCGGACGGAGCGCAGAAATGAGCGGGACGCGTGCATTTTTCGGTAAAATATGACAAATTTGCGGGCGTTTGTTGACAAAGAGCGCGCAATGTATTAAAATGTACGGACAAGGCAAATAATTTTAGGGTGTCGGCAGGAAAGCAAGCCGCCGGCACGAACGGCGCAAGCGCCGAAGAATAAATATCTTGGAGAGTGGAGATGGATGAAGACCAGACCCCGTTGATCGGGGATTTTGCGGAGGACGCCGCGACGGTTCCTTCGGAAACGGCGGAAGGCAAAACGGAAGGCAAGAAGCATGGCGGATTTTCGAGCAAGATCGGGTTTGTGCTTGCGGCGGCCGGTTCGGCGGTAGGTTTGGGAAACCTTTGGAGGTTTCCTTATCTTGCGGCGAAGTACGGCGGCGGGATGTTCCTGCTTTGCTATATTCTGCTGGCGGTGACGTTCGGGTTCAGTCTTTTGATCCTGGAGATCGCGATCGGAAGAAAGACGGGCAAGGGCGTGATCGGCGCGTTTGCGGCGCTGAACAAAAAGTTTAAGTGGTTCGGCTTTGTTTGCATCGTCGTTCCGATCATTATCGTGCCCTATTATTCGGTCATCGGCGGATGGGTGGTCAAGTATTTTTGGGCGTTTCTGATCGGCGACAGCGCTCTGACGGGCGCGGCCGCGGATACGGGCGCATATTTTACGTCGTTTATCGGCAATGCCTGGCAGCCGATCGTCTTTTTCCTTTTGTTCGCGGCGGCGACGGTGCTTGTCGTCGTATTCGGCGTGCAGAAGGGGATCGAGCGCGTCAGCAAGATCCTGATGCCTTTGCTGGCGATTTTGGTGCTCTTTCTTGCCGTTTATGCCCTGTGCCAGCCGGGCGCTATGGCGGGCCTGAAAAAGCTGTTTGTGCCCGATTTCGGGGACTTTAAATTCGAAACGCTGCTTGCGGCGCTCGGACAGCTGTTTTATTCCATGTCTTTGGCGATGGCGATCATGATCACGTACGGATCGTACATGAAAAAGAATGCGGACATTCAGAAATCGGGGCGGCAGATCTCCATTTGCGACACGCTGTTTGCGATTTTTGCGGCGATGATCATTATTCCCTCCATTTATTCGGTGACGGGCGGCGGCGAAGCGGCTGCCGAAGCCATGGGAAATTCCGGGCCTTCTCTGATGTTCGTCGTCCTGCCGCAGATGTTCAACGGCATGGCGGGCGGCCGCGTGATCGCGGTGATCTTCTTCATTTTGGTGCTGTTTGCGGCGCTCACGTCGTCCATTTCTCTGGTCGAGGCGATCGTTGCGGTACTGCGCGAGAATTGCCGCCTGAAACGCTGGGTGGCGTGCATGATCGTGCTGGGCATCATGTTGGTGCTGGGCGTGCTTTCGTCGTTAGGGTTCGGGCCGCTGAGCATGGTTCAGATCGACGGAAAGAGCATTCTGGATATGTTCGATTATGCGTCCAACAGCATATTGATGCCGTTGGTAGCCATCGGAACGTGCGTCATCGCAGGGTATTTTACGGATACGAACAGCCTCATGGACGAGATCGGCATGCGGAGAAAGGGCTACCGCATGTATTATAAGATCATGATCCGTTACATTGCGCCTGTGTGCATGGCGGTCATTCTGTTCAGCGGAATTTTTGTGAAACTGTAAAAAGGCGGGATTTTTCCGCTTGCAGACAGGCTCTGCCGAAAACGGCAGAGCCTGTTTTTTTGAAAGGCCGGAGGGGCGCAGGGGGGAGTGCAAAGCGCCGCGAAGGCAAATTTTGCCGCGTGTGCGCGCCGCAGGAGGGCGGCGCGCGCATATTTTTTCTGCAAATTGCCGAAAATAGTGGATATGAAAGGGAAAATTCGCGTAGCGGACGAAATGAAAACGCGCGACGAGCGCGAAAGCTGCATTCCGCCTTTTGCGGCGGCGGAGGAGAAACATGGACAAAAATAAAGAGACGGAGCAGGGGAACAAGGGCGCGGACGTGCAGGGGAAGGAGCGGGCAGCCGTATCCTCGTACACGGGCGTAAACGAAAATTATCTCGCCTACGTGCGGTCTTTTGCGCCGCCGACCAAGCATT
>CALVMA010000150.1 GCA_944341655.1 uncultured Clostridia bacterium
ATCCTGTTGGGGATCACGACGCTCACCTCTTTGGATACGGCGAACGCGTTGGCGGATATTATTGCGAGCCGTTTCAATGAGGACAACACGGAGCTTGTGGACATCAACAATCTGCGTACCGAGCGGACGAAGCTGAAGTTTATCAAGATGCAGAGCTGCGGCAACGATTATATTTTCTTTGACAATATGGACGGCAAGATCACCTGTCCCGAATCGCTTGCGATCAATTTTGTCGACAGGCATTTCGGGATCGGCGGCGACGGGATCACGCTCATTGAGAAGTCGGAGATCGCGGACGCGAAGATGCGCATATTCAACAAAGACGGAAGCGAAGGCGCGATGGCGGGCAACTCGATCCGCTGTGTGGCGAAATATCTGTTCGATAACGGGATCGTGAAGAACAAGCACATGACGATCGAGACATTGAGCGGCGTGCGGCAGATGACGCTGTTCACGTTCAACGGGAAGGTAAGTTCCGTGAGCGTGGATATGGGCAAGGCCGTACTGGAGGGGAAGAAGATCCCTTCGACGCTGGAAGGGAAGACGGTCGTGAACAAAGAGATCGCGATCGGGGACAAAAACTACAACGTGACGCTGGTCAACGTAGGCAACCCGCACTGCGTGGTATTCTGCGACAAAGTGGACGCGGTGGACGTGGCCAATGTCGGGCCGATGTTCGAGTACGCGAAGTATTTCCCCAAGCGTATCAATACGGAGTTTGTGCGCGTGGTCAACGACAAGACGTTGAAGATGCGCGTCTGGGAGCGCGGCAACGGGGAGACGCTTGCGTGCGGCACGGGAGCGGCGGCGTCGGTCGTGGCGGCGGTGCTGAACGGATATTGCAAGACGGATGAAGACATCACGGTGAAAGTGCGCGGCGGCGATCTGATCGTGCGCTATGCGTCCGACGGCGGCGTGACTTTGACGGGCAGTGCCAAGCAGGTATTTGAAGGCACGGTAGAATTTTAATCGGAGTTTGCGATGCAGGAAGTATTTTACGAAGAAAGTGTTTCTACGCACAACGAAAAATCGGCGAAGTTTCGTTATACGCTTTTCACGGTATTCGGTTGGCTTTGCATTTTATCTTTGGCGTTTGCGCTTTTGAATATCTGGGCTCTTTTTTACACGCCCGTGAGCGAGGAAAGCGGGGTAACGCTGCGGTCGGTGTTGTTGGGAATGATCCCGTGGGCGATCATGCTGGTGCTGGCGATCGTAGGTGCGGTTTTGCTGTTCAAAAAGCGTCATGCGTTTTATCTGAGCTATGATTATACGTTTGTGTCGGGCGAGCTTCGTATCAGCAAAGTTCTGCATGGCAGAAAGCGCAAATTCTTGTATCGGCTCAGCGACGATCAGCTGGTCAAGATCGGGCGTGTCGGTTCGGAATCGTACAAGAAGCTGAAAGCCTCTCCCGATTTGAAGGAGGACATACTCACGCCGAACGAAGAAGCGGCGGAGGACAAGGAATTTTATTATATACAGGCGGTGACCAACGTAGGCAAGCGTATTCTTGTGCTGGAATGCAGGCAGGAATTGCTTGCGACGATACTGCGCTGTATTCGGAAAAATATTTTGGAATCGGAATTTAACAAAAAATGATTTATCTGGACAATGCCGCGACCACCGTCCCCGACGAGGGGGCGGTGAACGCGGCTCTCAAATATTTACAGCCGTACGGGTGTCTGAATCCCTCGTCTTTGTATCGGGCGGGTTTTTCGGCGCATAAAGAGATCGAAGAGGCGAGAAGGGATCTTCTTTCGCACATAGCGCCGCAGGGCGGTTATGAGCTGATATTCACGGCGACGGGAAGCGAGGCGGACAACCAGGCGGTGTTTTCATGTGCGCGTCGCGGGAATTTTGTAACGACGGCGGGGGAGCATGCCGCCGTTTATCAAAGTGCGAAGGAGCTGGAAAAGCGCGGCATCGAAGTGCGGTTTGCCCCGCTGAATGCGGACGGCAGCGTGAACGCGGACGCGCCGTGCGGTCTTGTCGATGAAAAGACGCCGCTTGTATCCGTCATTCACGTGAACAACGAAACGGGCGCGGTCAACGATGTCGCGGCGCTTTCTGCCCGCGTAAAAAAGATCAATGCGTCGGCGGTATTCCACAGCGACGGGGTGCAGGCGTTCGGCAAGATCCCGTTTGTCCTTTCGGGCGGGATCGATCTTTATACGGTCAGCGCGCATAAGATCGGAGGGGTACGCGGCGCGGCGGCCCTGGTGCGGCGCAAGGGCGCGAAGCTCTCCGCGTACATTTACGGCGGCGGCCAGGAGAGCGGATTGCGGAGCGGCACGGAAAACACGTTCGCGATCAAACAGTTCGAGTTTGCGGCGCAGAAAAAGTTTGCCTCGTTGCAAGAAGATTTTTCGCGCATACGCGGTTATAACAGGCAAATGCGTCAAGGCCTGGATGCGTCCATATATGAAGTCTTATCGTCGGAAAACGCGTCTCCGTACATTTTGAGCGTTTCGGCGAAGGGTATGCGCGGCGAGGTGCTGTTGCACATGCTCGACGATGCGGGGCTGATGGTCGGGACGGGCTCGGCGTGTTCGTCGAAGAGCCGTTTCAGCCGCGTCATGCTTGCCTGCGGCCTGGACGAAAAGCGTGCGGACGGCGTATTGCGGATTTCGTTTGCGGCGACGACGAAGGAAGAAGAGGTGAGCGAAGCGGTCGCGATCTTGAACAGGACGGCGGCGGCGCTCAGGGAAAGGACGAAATACTCATGGAAAAAGTGATCATTGTAGGGGAATGTGAGATCCACCTGAAGGGCAACAACCGCGGCGAGATTGAAAAAGGATGCATGCACAA
>CALVMA010000151.1 GCA_944341655.1 uncultured Clostridia bacterium
AAAAGTAGTCACCCTCCGAAAAGAATGACTACTAAAACGTTATTTTTTAATTAAAAATTGAATTTTTACCGCTTTTCGGCGCTAATTCTTAGCCCCTTGGATTACGGATATTAGCCTGCGCTGCCGCAAGACGCGCGATCGGTACGCGGTAAGGCGAGCAGGAAACATAATCCAAACCGATCTTATGGCAGAACTCGATGGACGAAGGATCGCCGCCGTGTTCACCGCAGATGCCGCAGTGCATCGTAGGACGAACCGCTTTCCCCATCTTGACAGCCATATCCATCAATTTGCCTACGCCGATCTGATCCAGCTTCGCAAACGGATCGGATTCGTAGATCTTGTTCTCGTAATATGCGGGCAGGAACTTGCCGGCATCGTCACGGGAGAACCCGAACGTCATCTGCGTCAGATCGTTCGTGCCGAAGCAGAAGAACTCCGCCTCTTTCGCCATCTCGTCCGCCGTAAGAGCCGCACGAGGGATCTCGATCATCGTACCGACTTCATACTTCAGATCGCTCTTCGCTTCCGCGATGAGTTTGTCCGCCACTTCCACGACGATCTTCTTCACAAAAGCGAGCTCTTTCACTTCGCCGGTCAGAGGGATCATGATTTCGGGAACGATGTTCCAATCTTTATGCTTTTTCTTGACGTTGATCGCCGCTTTGATGACCGCAGCCGTCTGCATTTTTGCGATCTCGGGATACGTGACCGTCAGACGGCAGCCGCGATGTCCCATCATCGGGTTGAATTCGTGCAGGTCGGCGATGATCTGTTTGATCTGCGCAACCGTCTTTTTCTGTGCTTTCGCAAGAGCCGCGATGTCCTCTTCCGTCGTCGGAACGAACTCATGCAGAGGCGGATCGAGGAAACGGATCGTTACGGGATATCCGCCGAGCGCTTCGTAAAGTTTTTCGAAATCGCCCTGCTGCATCGGCTCGATCTTCGCCAGAGCCGCTTCACGCTCTTCCACCGTATCCGCGCAGATCATCTCGCGGAATGCCGCGATCCTGTCGGGCTCGAAGAACATGTGCTCGGTACGGCAAAGGCCGATACCCTGTGCACCGAACGACGCCGCCTGTTTTGCATCCGTCGGCGTATCCGCGTTCGTGCGGACTGCCATTGCCTTGTATTTATCGGAAAGCTCCATGATGCGTCCGAAATAACCCGAAGAGGTATCCGCCGCAACCGTGGGAATGCCTTCCCCGTAAATGTTACCCGTCGAACCGTCGAGGGAGATCACGTCGCCTTCTTTATAAACTTTGCCTTTCAGCGTGAATTTCTTGTTCTCCTCGTCCATCTTGATGTCGCCGCAACCGGATACGCAGCACGTTCCCATACCGCGCGCAACGACCGCCGCGTGAGAGGTCATACCGCCGCGGACGGTGAGAATGCCCTGCGCATAGTGCATGCCTTCGATGTCTTCGGGAGAGGTTTCCAATCTTACCAGGATGACTTTTTCGCCTTTCTTGCCCTGCGCCACGGCATCTTCCGCCGTGAACACGATCTTACCGGTCGCCGCGCCGGGAGAGGCAGGCAGAGCGCTCGCTACGGGTTTCGCCGCTTTGAGTGCCTTCGCATCGAACTGCGGGTGCAGAAGCGCGTCCAGCGTTTTCGGATCGATCTGCATGAGCGCCTGCTCTTCGGTGATCATGCCTTCGTCGATCAAATCGCAAGCGATCTTGATCGCCGCAGCCGCCGTGCGTTTGCCGTTACGCGTCTGGAGCATGTAGAGGTGCTTGTCCTCGATCGTGAACTCCATATCCTGCATATCTTTATAATGGTTTTCCAAAGTATGGCAGATGCCCTGGAACTGCTCGTACACTTCGGGCATGATCTCTTTCATCTTGTCGATGGGCATCGGGGTGCGGACACCGGCAACGACGTCTTCGCCCTGCGCGTTCATCAGGAATTCGCCCATGAGTTTCTTTTCGCCCGTTGCAGGGTTACGCGTGAACGCAACGCCCGTACCGGAAGTATCGCCCATGTTGCCGAACGCCATCATCTGCACGTTGACTGCGGTACCCCAGCTGTAAGGGATATCGTTCTGCATACGGTAGTAGTTCGCGCGGGGATTGTCCCACGAACGGAAAACTGCCTTGATCGCGCCGAAAAGCTGTTCTTTCGGATCGTTCGGGAAATCCGTGCCGATCTTTTCTTTGTATTCCGCTTTGAACTGGTTCGCAAGTTCTTTCAGATCTTCCGCGGTCAGCTCGACGTCCTGCGTGACGCCCTTCTTTTCCTTCATCTGGTCGATGAGCTGTTCGAAATACTTCTTGCCCACTTCCATGACGACGTCGGAATACATCTGAATAAAACGGCGATAGCAGTCCCAAGCCCAACGGGGATTGCCCGACTTCTTCGCGATAACTTCCACGACTTCTTCGTTCAGACCGAGGTTGAGAATGGTATCCTTCATGCCCGGCATGGACGCACGTGCGCCCGAACGGACGGAAACCAACAAAGGATTTTCTTTGTCGCCGAATTTTTTGCCGCAGATCTCCTCCATCTTTGCAATATACTGCATGATCTCCGCCTGGATTTCGGGATTGATCTGTCTGCCGTCTTCATAATACTGCGTGCAGGCTTCCGTGGAAATCGTGAAGCCCTGAGGCACGGGCAGGCCCATGCCCGTCATTTCCGCGAGGTTCGCGCCCTTACCGCCGAGAAGCTCGCGCATTTTCGCGTTGCCTTCCGAGAAAAGGTAGCAATACTTCTTTGCCATGATTAATTTCTCCTCCTGATAATTTTGGAATTTGGTCAAACTCTCTAACATCTCTATTTTAATATAAATCCGTATAAATTTCAAGTGAAAAGCCCAAATATTTCAAATTTTTTGCGCGGATTTTGTATTTTAACGATTTTCGTTGTTTTTTTTCTTTTCGGAGCCGCAACCGCCGAAAAAGTCCGTAATTTGAAAACCCGTCGGCGGCCGCACCGGATTTTTCCGATGCGGCCGCCGCGCCATTGCAAACGATTTAAAAACACCGTTACAAAAGATTTAAAAATTCGGACAGCGCTTTGACTTCCGCCCCCGTCTTTTCCCTGAAATACGCGTACAAAAGTT
>CALVMA010000152.1 GCA_944341655.1 uncultured Clostridia bacterium
GTGCATTCTCGAGCTCATGGATGCGATCGACGCTTATATCCCCGATCCCGTCCGTGAAGACGACAAGCCCTTCCTGCTCCCCGTCGAAGACGTGTTCACGATCTCCGGCCGCGGCACGGTTGCTACCGGCCGTGTAGAGCGCGGGGTGGCGAAAGTCGGCGATCCCGCCGAAATCGTCGGCCTCATCGAAAACCCCCGTGCGACCGTCATTACCGGTCTGGAAATGTTCCGTAAACTGCTCGACGAAGCGCAGGCAGGCGACAACGTCGGCGCTCTGCTCCGCGGTATCGATCGTAAGGATATCGAGAAAGGCCAGGTTATCGCGAAACCCGGTTCGATTCACCCGCACACCGAGTTCGAAGCGCAGGTGTACGTTCTGACGAAGGAAGAAGGCGGCCGTCATACCCCGTTCTTCAACAACTATCGTCCTCAGTTCTTCATCCGCACGACGGACGTTACGGGCTCCATCAAATTGCCGGAAGGCGTTGAAATGGTCATGCCCGGCGATAACGTCAAGATCGACGTTTCGCTGATCAAGCCGGTCGCGGTCGAAGAAGGTCTCCGTTTCGCTATCCGTGAAGGCGGCAGAACGGTCGGATCGGGCGTCGTTTCCAAGATCGTCAAGTAATTTCAAAATTACGTCAAAAAGACTTCGGATTTTTCCGAAGTCTTTTTTGCTCGTTGCGGCCAATGATTTGACAGCGCCTGCCGCCGCATGGTAGAATAAAACCGTCGGGCGGACAAGAGCGGCGCTGTTTCAAAAGAGTGAAAAGGCGCGCCAAGCGCGCGGCATTCCCGCATTGCGCGGCGCGTTTCTGTGTGCGCGGCATTCCCGCGTTGCGCGGCACTTTTTGTATTGTGCGGCATATTTATGGGGCGCGGCGTGCGGACAAAAATTCGGCCGGGAGGCTTGTCATGACGATCCATCACGATAAAATGGCATACGGAAGATTAAATTCTTTAAGCGAAGATTTTTCATTGGATAGGCTGAATAAAATGGCAGAGGAGCTGGAAAAAATGCAAAAGAGCGAATATGACAGAATGATTGCGGGGGAGCTGTACAATCCCGCGGATGCGAAGTTGGCGGAAATGCGAAAGAGCGCCCGCCGATTGTTTTACCGTTACAACATGAGCGAGGAGGACGAGCAGGAAACGCGGCAAGAAATACTCGACAGGCTGTTCGGCGGGCACGGAGAAAGGATGTATTGTGAGCCTCCCATTCGTTTCGATTACGGTTGCAACACGACGGTGGGGGAAGATTTCTTTTCCAATTTTAACCTCGTGATTTTGGATTGTGCACCCGTAAAGATCGGACGTCAGTGTTTTTTCGGGCCGAACGTGACGATCGCGACGCCCGTGCACCCGATGCTGGCATGCGACCGCAATATGCGCAGGGCGGAGGACGGAACGTATTTCGATTATGAGTATGCGCGTCCGATCACGATCGAGGATAACGTCTGGCTTGCGAGCAACGTGGTGGTTTGCGGCGGCGTGACGATCGGGCACGACACGGTCATCGGCGCGGGCAGCGTGGTGACGAAGAGCATTCCTTCGGGCGTGTTTGCGGCGGGCAATCCCTGCAAAGTCATTCGTCCGCTCACGGAAAAGGATAAAATGAAGTTGCCGAACGAGTA
Organism: uncultured Clostridia bacterium; assembly: GCA_944341655.1. Lineage (GTDB taxonomy): Bacteria > Bacillota > Clostridia > Christensenellales > Borkfalkiaceae > Borkfalkia. Next base: position 1,635 of record CALVMA010000152.1, read on the forward strand.
AACAAAACGCGCAGAGCAGATACAGCGGAAAATTGAAAATCCAAAAAGAGGGCAGGCTGACGGCCTGCCCTCTTTTTGGGCTTTGCAAAAAAAGCACGTTGCGGTTGCAAAAAAACGTGCAGAAGTCGCAAGCATGGGCGCGTAGAGGTTGTAAGAAAGGGCGCGTTGCGGATACGAAAAAGAATGCGCTGCGCAGGCGGCAAAATTTTTGCCGCCTGCGCAGCGCCCGACAAAAGCAAAAAAAGAGGGGGCAGTCCGCAAAATTTTTTGCGGACTGCCCCCGTGATGCAGATAAAAAATCTTTCAGATATCGAGATCGGGCGGGACATCGATCTCTTCGCCGACGTATTTCCCGTTTTTTTTGCGCTGCCGCACGCATTCGGAAAGCAGGTATTCGATTTGCCCGTTCACGGAGCGGAAGTCGTCCTCAGCCCACGCGGCTATGGCATTGTACAGCTTGGGGGAAAGGCGCAAGGGGATCTGTTTTTTTGTATCCTTATTTTCCATTGTCACGCAGGATCGGTTCAATACAGGCTGCCGCTGTTGACAATGGGCTGTGCGTCCTTATTGCCGCAAAGCACGACCAAGAGGTTGCTGACCATTGCCGCTTTTCTTTCTTCGTCGAGATTGACCATTCCGCCGTTGTTCAATCTTTCGAGAGCCATTTCGACCATGCCGACCGCACCGTCGACGATCATTTTTCTCGCGTCGATGATCGCGGAAGCCTGCTGGCGTTGCAGCATTACGGCGGCAATTTCGGGAGAATAGGCGAGGTAAGTGATCCTCGCTTCTGCGATCTCCAGGCCTGCCGCGCTGACTTTGCTCTGAATTTTTTCGCGGATCCGTTCCGCGACCACTTCGCTGCTGCCGCGCAAACTTCCTTCGTCGGGTTTTCCGTCGCCCGTCGTATCCACGCCTTCGGCGACGTCGTAGGGGTAAATGCGCACGATGTCGCGGAGCGCGCTGTCGCATTGCAGGGAAAGGTATTCCTTGTAGTTGTCAACGTTGAACACGGCTTTTGCCGTATCGACCACTCTCCACATGACGGCGATCCCGATCTCGATCGGGTTTCCGAGACAGTCGTTTATTTTTTGCCTGCTGTTGCTGAGCGTCATGATTTTCAAGGAAATGCGTTTGCTCAGCGCGGCAAGGTCAAAATTCAGTCCATCGTTTTTTTTGCTCCGCGCCGCGCCCGCAGAAAAATTGTTCACGTCCCCGCTTTGGCTCAGCTTTGTCGCCGAGGCAGGGTTGATGGCCGTGCAGAAAGGATTGACCCAGTAAAATCCTTCTCCTTTCAGTGTTCCGTAATATTTTCCGAACAGCGTGAGCACGTACGCTTCCTGCGGCCTTAAAATTTTCAGCCCGCACAGAGGGATCCACAGGATACAGCACAGGCAAACCGTGCAAACAACGCCGAGTATGAACATTCCGCGGTCGACGATCGCATCGTCGTTGCCGAGCCCGTTCGCAAATCCGTATATCGCCAGAACAAGGGCTGCGACCATTACGAGAAGGTCGAGGATCAGTACGGCAAACCCGATCTTTTTCCCTTTCAAAAGTTTCTCTTCCATGAATTGAAAGACCTCCGATATGTATTTGATATCAATATAATATCATATCAAGGGGGAATTGTCAAGAGAGAGGAACAAAAAAGCTGCAATTTTTTTTGCAGTGAAAAGCAAATATTTTTAAGGAGGGCGGAGGCGGAAAGGGTGGGAAAGGGGTGAGGGCGAAGGGGCGGGGATCAACCAAAAACCGACTAAAATTTTGTTTTTTATAAAAAAAACGGCAAATTTATCATGGTATAATGCTTTCACGATTTCGGGGAGGAGAGTGATGGTAGTATATCTGGACTTGCTCATTCTCGATAATTTATGTGCGGACGCGGCGTTGTTGTATTGTGCGGTAAAGACGGTGAAGGGGGAAGCGAAGTGGTACCGGATACTGCTTACCGCGCTGTGGGGAACGATTTTGGGGACGGGGTACACGATTTTCCGTCTGTATTTTCAAGTACCGGGGGCGGTTGATTTTTTCATTAAATATGGGGTGGCGTTTTTTCTGCCGATGACGGCGGCGAGTTTTAAAAAGGGAAGGACATATTTTCTTTGTTCGGCGGCGTTTGTGGCGTACATGGCGGCGTTTGCGGGAGTGCTTACGGCGATTTTTGCGGGGGAGCCGACGGCGGAGGGGGATACGCTTGCCTATACGGTGTACGGGATCCCGTCGGGGGTCTTGGTGCTGGCGTGCGTTGTGCTGGCGGTGATCGGGACGAAGACGGCGAAAAAGATTTCCGAACGGGGAAAAGTTTTGTCCTGCACGCTGGAGTGCGAATTGTATTGCGGGGACAAAAGAGTGAGGGCGCAGGGTTTTGCGGACACGGGCAACCGTCTGCGCGACGGGCGAGGCAGGGAAGTTGCCGTGGCGGACAGGGATATCGTGCTGAAACTGTTTTCGGATTTTTCGCGGCGTCCCGCGTATGAAAAGATCGAGGTGCGCACGGTCAACGGAAAATCTTTTATGATTGCCTTTCAAATCGACCGTATCAAGATATATTCGGGCGGAAAGGAGCATACAATAGAAGATGTGACGGTCGCGGTCAGCCCGCACGCGCTGGCGGGGGAATACAGCCTGATACTGCCGCCGTCGTTTGCGAAAGAGGAATATTTTCGGGAGCGGAGGTGATTGGCTATGCTGCATTCCATTCGGGCATCGCTGAAAGAACTTATACGGAAGCTGAAAGGTTCGGAGAACGTGCTCGATTACATATGCGGCACGGAGGCGCTGCCGCTGCCGTTTTCGGCGGAAGAGGAGTCCGATCTTTTGGGGAAACTGTCCGCGGGCGACGAGGAAGTGAAATCCTCGCTTGTGGAGCACAACCTGCGCCTTGTGGTGTACATTGCCCGAAAATTTGACAACACGGGCGCCGATTCGGACGATCTTGTGTCGGTCGGGACGATCGGGCTGATCAAGGCGGTCAATTCTTTCCGTCCCGATAAGAACATAAAGCTTGCGACGTACGCTTCGCGCTGCATCGAAAACGAAATCTTGATGTATCTGCGCCGCCTCGTGCGCGTGCGCAACGAAGTGTCTTTCGACGAACCGCTCAACACCGATTGGGAAGGGAACGAACTGCTCTTGTCGGATATTCTGGGCACGGACAGCGACACGGTATACAAAGACATTGAATCGGGCGTGGAAAAGGAGCTTTTGCGCAGTGCGCTTGCCCGTTTGCCGGAGAGGGAACGGAGGATCATGAATCTGCGTTTCGGCCTGGACGGGCGGGAGGAGATGACGCAAAAGGACGTAGCCGATCTTTTGGGGATCTCGCAATCGTACATATCCCGTCTGGAAAAGAAGATCATTGCGAGGCTGAAAAACGAGATCGGAAAGCTGGTTTGAAAAATCGGTGTAAAAAGAGGGCGGTTTGCAAAGATGCAGGAATTTTTCCGTGCATCTTTTTTTTCGGCGTTTTTAAAAATCATGTAACAAGTTTTTAAAAAGATGCGTATAAAGCGCGCGAATGGCGCATACTTCCCACAACGACAGACAGTTGCGGGGAGGTGATCGTTTGTTACAAAAGGTCGTGATATGCGGCGTGGATACATCGGGTCTGCCTGTATTGACTGCGCAGGAAAGCGATGCGCTGATGCGCAGGCTGAAAGAGGGCGACACGGTTGCGCGGGAGAAATTTATCGTCGGGAACATGCGCCTTGTGCTTTCGCTGGTCAAGCGGTTCTGGGCGAAGAACGCGAATGCGGACGATGTGTTTCAGGCGGGCTGCATCGGGCTTTTGAAGGCGGTGGACAATTTCGACGTAAATGTGGGCGTACGTTTTTCGACGTATGCCGTGCCGATGATTTTAGGGGAGATCAAGCGCTACCTGCGGGACGGAAACTCGTTGCGGGTATCGCGCAGCATCCGTGACACGGCGTACAGGGTATTAAAAACGCGCGAGCAGCTGGAAGCGGAAGATAAAGAGGCGACGATCGCAAAGATCGCCGAAGCCATGCAGGTGCGGGAAAGGGAAGTGGTGTACGCTTTGGATGCGATCTCCGATCCCGTATCGCTGTTCGATCCCGTGTACAACAAATCGGGGGATGCGCTGATGCTGATGGATCAGATCGGCGACGAAAAGAACAACGATGAAGTCTGGACGGAGTACGCGGCGCTCGCGGAGGCGATGGAAAGCCTGCCCGAGCGGGAGCGGAAGATCCTCACCTTGCGGTATTACGAAGGCAAGACGCAGACGGAAATATCCGACGAAGTCGGCATATCGCAGGCGCAGGTATCGCGCCTGGAAAAGAATGCGATCACTTCCATGCGCAGCGGTATCGCCTGCGAGTAAAAATCAATAAAGAAGCAAGTCTGTGCTTTCGGAAGGAACCGAGGGGACGGACTTTTCTCTGTAACGCGAAAATATTCTGCGTAATGATATTTTGTTTATCAGGCGTTTTAGTATGGATCGTCAATAAACCAAAAGGGCGCCGTCCGTCAATGATTTGACGGACGGCGCCCTTTTGGTGAAAACTTGTTTTATTTTATAGATTATAGGATATTGTCTTTGTGTTCGGCGGAACAAATGATTACGGACACGGCGATGCTCCGCTCGGGGCCATGGGGGATCGTACGGTATGGACGTTTTATGGTGCATTGACTTGTCTGTTTGACGCTTTGATCTGTAAGTACGGCAAAGAAAAGATTATAGTATTGCTGCCGATGCATCGGACGAATGATACCGGCCGATACGGGGACGGGAGCAAAAAAAATGCCGGACATATTTTAGCGGACTATGTAAAGGCGATTCGTGAAGTTGCCGGTCGGTTTGATTTAAAGATCATCGATCTTTTTTCGGAAGCCGGACTGGATCCGAACGACAAAGAGGCCGGCGCAAAATATTTTGCGGACGGTTTGCATCCGAATAATGCCGGACACAGCAAATTGGCGGAAGTGATCGCCGACGCGTTGACCAATTTTTCTGATTGAAACATTATATTGAAACCGGGATGTAATTTTATAATAGGTAAAACAGAAGGCGGGATCGTAGACGGCGGACAGGACAAAATTTGTCCTGTCCGCCGTCTATATAAAACAAAGACATGGAGAAGGGAGAGAAATGCAGACAGCTTTGCTTGTTTCATAAAAAAATAAGAGAGCTTTGATAAAAGGAAAGGGTAAAATCGTCGGGGACAGGCAGTTTTTTGTTTTACGCCGCATAGAATGTGAAAAAGGCAATTCCCCGCCGCCGCGGGGAGAGGGAGGCGGAAAATGGAATGCTCTTATCGGGAACTGCGCACAAAATGCGTGATCAATGTGGTGGACGGCAAAAACCTGGGGCGCGTGTGCGACATCGTTTTCACTTTTCCCGAAGGGCGGGTGTTCGGGATCGTCGTGCCGGGAAGCTGCGGGATACATCTGTTTCATAGGAACGATATTTTTATAGGGTTGCGCAACATAGTCAAGATCGGGGCGGACGTTATATTGGTCGACCTGAAAGGCATGAAACCAGCAGGGAAAGGGGAAAAGGGCAGAGAGATCGCGTCCGAACAGCGCCGCGACTACGGTGAATACGAGTAAAATTTTACGCATCGGGCGGTGCGAGGAAAAGAGGAAAACCGTCCGAAAAAACGGCTGAAAAAGTTTTGCAAAGGTTGACAATTTTTGTAAAATTCTATAAAATATAATCCGATGAGCCGCATAGGGGACAAGCAGTCTCAAAAGGGCGGTCAAAGGCAGGAAAAAGAAATGATTTGTGAAACGATTGATCTTTATGAATATTTCGGCATGGATCGGAAGGGCGATCTCTGCGGCATTTTGCGCTCCTATCGGCACGGACAGATTCCGGAGATGCAGATCCGCAAGATCCGTCCTGCGATGCTGGTGTTGCCGGGCGGCGGATATGGATTTGTATCCCAGAGGGAAGCAGATCCTGTTGCCCTGCAATATTTTGCGCAGGGTTTTGACTGTTTTGTTCTTACATACGACGTAGCGCCGCACCGTCATTATCCCACGCCCGTTTTGCAGGCGGGAATGGCGATGTTGTATCTTCGCCGGGAAGCGGCGAAACTGGATCTGGACGAAGGACACATTGCAGCGGTCGGTTTTTCGGCGGGCGGGCATCTTTGCGGCGTGATCTCTCTGCTGTGGGACGATCCCGCATTCAAAGAAAAATTCGGGGAGGAGTGCGTCAAGATCCGTCCGGACGCTTCCGTCTATTCTTATCCCGTCATTACGTGTGCCGAAGCGATTTCGCACGGCGGCTCGTTTGACAACCTCTGCGCGGACGTTGTCAGGCGCGAAGACTATTCGCTGGAAAAGAAAGTGCGCCCCGCGGCATGTCCGTCTTTTATCTGGTCCACGACGACGGATAGCGCCGTACCGGTGGAAAATTCTTTATTGCTGTACACGGCGCTGCACAAAGCAAATGTGCCCGTCGAGCTGCATTTGTTCGAGAAAGGGCCGCACGGCATGTCGACGTGTGACGGCGAAGTCAACTGGGACGAGCCTTCCGATCCTGCGTATCGGCACGTCAAAAATTGGCTTCCGCTTTCGTTTGAGTTTTTAAAGGAGCATGGCTTTGCCGTGCGGAGCGAGAAATAATTTGAAATGCTCCCGTTTTTGATCGGGTTTTAAAAGGGGCGCCGTTTGCAGAGGTTGCAAACGGCGCCCCTTTTTAAAACGGACCTCCGCCCGTACCGATGGTTCGGTGCGGGCGGAGGCAAGGGCGAAACTTCTCTTTATGATCGCCGAGGCAAGCGTTTTTCAAGGCGGAGCGCGGGAGGGCTTTACGGATTCGGCGCGGCGGAAAGATTTTCCGTTTTTTCCGCGCCGGTGTTCTGTTTGCGCTGGCGGGCCAAAGTTTTTTCGATTTCGGCAAGGATCGCGTCGTTTCCGCTTCGGAAGGGGGCGCGCGCAAGGCGCGCCTGCAAATCCGAATCACGGCAAAGGGACAGAAGTTTTTCCTGCAAACGCCCTGCGGAGAGATCTTTTTGATGCAGTACATGGCAGAGCCCGCGCTTTTCGAAATATTCGGCGTTTTGAACCTGATCGCCGCGGGTGCTGTTGTTTTCGAGAGGAACGAGCAGCGCGGGCTTTTTCAGGGCAAGGATTTCGAAAACGGTGTTGGAGCCCGCGCGGGAGAGCACGAAGTCGGCGCAGGCGTAGGCGGATGCCATGTCTTGTTCGTATCCGACGGGTACGTATCCCGTGCGGGGGCGCGCGCCGTCATTTTTTCCTCGGATATGCAGGATCTGAAAATGCTGCAACAGCGCCGCAAGCGCCTCGTCTGCCGCGCGGTTGAGCGCGGCGCTCCCGCTCCCGCCGCCGAACAGGAGCAGCACGGGAACGGAATCGGAAAAGCCGTATTTTTTTCGGGCGGCGGCGCGGTCTGCGCGGAAGAGCTCTTCCCGCACGGGCGAGCCGCTGTACTTTCCGTTTTTCAAATGCTTTGCCGTATCGGGGAAACTGGTCAGCACGGTTGCGCAGCGCTTTGCGATCAGACGGTTCGCAAGCCCTGCCGAGAGGTCGGATTCGTGCGAGATGACGGGGATTTTTCGCCGCTTTGCCGCCATTACGACGGGCAGGGCGACGTCTCCCCCCTTGGAAAAGACAAGATCCGGTCTTGCTTTATCGAGGATTTTCCCCGCTTGCCGCAGTCCGCGCAAAAAGCGGAAGGGCAGGGCAAGATTCCGCAAAAGGCTGCCCCGCACGAGTTTCGGCGCCGAAAAGGTATAAAAGGGTATTCCGCGCCCTTGCAAAAGCTTTTTTTCGATGGCGTCCGTGCCCGCGTAACAGAGTTCGTATTTTTCTTTCAAGGACGGAATAAGGGCAAGGTTCGGCACGACGTGCCCCGCGCTTCCGCCTCCCGTCAGCAATATTTTTTGCATTGACTTCCTCCTTTTTCCTTGCCGTTTTCGGTGATTTTGCTCTTTTGATTAGTATATTTCTTCCCTCCGTCAAATATTAGTATCGGGGAGGCTTTTTTTGTTTCCCCCTTTACAAAAACGAAAAAAAAGGCTATAATAAGGAAAAGCACCGCGCGGCGGGCGCAGGACTGCGGGAGCGCGGGACGCCTGCGGGTGCGGCGTTTTCGCGGGAAAACCTGCGGAAGGGTTGCGCGATAGGCGCGGAAAATGCAAGATCGGGAGGAACGGGATGCTGTTGAATTCATACGACGGAAAGCAGATTTTTATACGGGAATGGACGGACGTGAGCGATCCTGTGGGGGTTGTGCAGATCGCGCACGGGATGAACGAATATGCGGCGCGGTATGACAAATTTGCGCGGCGGCTCAATGAACTGGGGTATGCGGTCGTGGCGGACGATCACCGCGGGCACGGGGACACCGATCCGGACACGCTCGGTTATGCGGAGGGGGACATGTTCGGGGACACGCTCAAGGACATGGCTGCCGTCGCGAAATATTACGGGGAGAAATTTTCGGGCATAAAATACATCTTGTTCGGTTTTTCGTACGGATCCTTTCTCACGCAGGCGTTTATCGAACGGTATGCGCATTATATCGACGGGGCGGTGATCGCGGGCAGTTCGAGGCAAAACGGCGGAGCGGTGGCATTCGGAAAGATGCTTTCGGGGTTGATCGGGGCGATCAAGGGCAAGGATGCGCCTGCGGAATTTGTCAACGGCATCGTGTTCGGAGGGTATGACAAAAAGATCGGCGAAGGAGAATTTCAATGGCTGAGCACCAATGCGGAGAGCAACGAAAAGTATCGGGAAGATCCGTACTGCAATTTTGTATGCAGTTATAATTTTTACGCATCGTTTTTCAAAGGGCTGTCCGGGCTTTACAAAAAGGCGAACGCGCAGAAGCTGGAGCAGGATCTGCCCGTGCTTTTGCTATCCGGAGCGGAAGATCCGGTCGGGGGCGCGAAAGGAGTCGGGCGGCTGTACGATTTTTATCAAAAGCAGGGAATGAAGAAGGTCAAAAAGTATCTGATCGAGGGCAGCCGTCATGAATTTCTCAATGAGCCCAATCATTTTGAGGAAGCGTTCGGGCAGATCGCGGCATTTTTGAAAGAGATCGTGCCGAGGGTACGCAAATAGCGAAGGATGCGCCGTTTCGGAAAGTTCAGGCTCGGCGGCGGTTGTTCCGACGGGAAAAAACAAAGTTTTGCCCGCTGTGCGGCAAGTTTGCCGCACGGCGGGCTTTTTCGGGCCGTAAAAAAGAAATTGTGCTTTTTTATACTTTTTTCTTGAAAAAAAGCGCAATATATGGTATAATTGTTCAGTAGTATAGGGATATTTTACGTATAAAAGCGAAAATACTGCAATCAAAATACGGAGGAGATCATGGCAGGAAAGAAGTACAGCGCGGAAGACATAACCATCCTTGAAGGGCTGGACGCAGTCCGCCTTCGGCCGGGCATGTATATCGGTTCGACGGGAGTCAAGGGCCTGCATCATATCCTGTGGGAGATCGTGGACAACGCGATCGACGAGGCGTCCAACGGATTTGCGAGCCGCATCGAGGTACGGCTTTATAAAGACGGGAGCGCATCGGTGGAGGACAACGGCCGCGGCATACCGACGGACATTCATCCGAAAACGGGGGTATCGGGCGTAGAGGTCGTATTCACGCAGCTGCATGCGGGCGGAAAATTTGACGAGCACAACTATTCTTTCTCGGGCGGATTGCACGGCGTGGGCGCGTCGGTGACGAACGCATTGTCCGAATGGCTGAAAGTGGAAGTGTACCGCGGCACCGTATATACGATGTCCTTTCATTCTTATTACGACGAGAAGCAGGAAAAGTACATGTCGGGGGTGCCGGACGAGCATCTGAAAAACACGGGCACGAAGACGGAAAAGACGGGAACGTTTGTTCATTTCAAGCCGGATGCGGCGGTATTCGACACGGTAAGTTTTAATTTTGAGACGGTATCCAAGCGTCTGAAGGAGCTGGCGTTCTTGAACAAGGGATTGGAGATCAATCTGGTGGACGAGCGTGTTCCGGAGGATAAAAAGCCCGTCGTCATCAACTACAAATACGACGGCGGCCTGCATGATTTTGCGATGTACCTGAACGAGGGAAAGACGCCGCTGTATGAAAATCCGATCGGTTACAAGGCGGAGAAAGACGGCATACTCATCGAGTTTGCCATTCAGCACACGGGGGAATTTACCGAGAGCCTTTTTTCGTTTGTCAACAACATTCCGACGCCGGAGGGCGGATTTCACGAGACGGGATTCCGCACGGGGCTGACGAAGTGTCTCAACGACATTGCGCGCGCGATGGGCGCGCTCAAAGAGAAAGACCAGAACTTATTGGGCGAAGATTTCCGCGAAGGTCTGACGGCGATTTTGTCCATCAAGATGAAGAACGTGCAGTTTGAGGGGCAGACGAAGACCAAACTCGGCAATCCCGAGGCGCGCGTGCCGGTGGAAACGGCGACGATCGAGGGCATGACGGCGCTTTCGCAAAAGCCCGAGAACAAGCGCGTATTCGAGGAGATCATCAAGAAGGCGCAGAACGCGGCGCGCGTGCGCATCGCGGCGCGGCAGGCGAAGGAAGTGGCCCGCGCGAAAAACTCCATCGACAATCTGACGCTTGTCGGCAAACTTGCGGCATGCACGGGAAAGAAGCCCGAGCTCAACGAGCTGTTCATCGTGGAGGGCGATTCGGCAGGCGGCACGGCAAAACAGGCGCGGGTGCGCCAGACGCAGGCGATCCTGCCGCTGCGCGGAAAACCGCTCAACGTCGAGAAAAAGCGCATCGAGCAGGTGCTTGCCAACGAAGAGATCCGCACGATCATATCGGCGCTCGGCGCGGGTTACGGCGGCGATTTCTGCATGGACGATCTCAAATACCATAAAGTGATTATTCTCTCCGATGCCGACCAGGACGGCATGCACATACGCTGTATTTTGCTCACCTTCTTTTTCCGTTACATGCGCGAGCTGATCAACAACGGGAACGTCTACATCGGCATGCCGCCGCTGTATAAGGTTTATAAAAAGGACGTTGTGGAATACGCGTACGACGATGCGGAGCTTCAAAAGAAGATCGAGATCGTCGGGAAAGGGTATCAGATCCAGCGTTACAAAGGTTTGGGCGAGATGAGTGCGGAGCAGCTCTGGGAAACGACGATGGATCCCGCGCACCGCAATCTCATCCGCGTGAACATCGAGGATGCGGCCGAAGCGGAACAGATGGTGACGGCGCTGATGGGCGACCGCGTGGAAGCGCGCAAAGAGTTTTTGGCGCAGAACGCGAACTTCAACAAGATCGATACGTTTATCGACCGCGTGAACATTTAACGGGAGGAAGGTATGGCAAGAAAAAAGAATAACGGCAACGATCTCCCGCAGCAGCCGCAGGAAGATCCGAAGGGCAATATGTATCTGACTCCGCTGGAAGAAGTTTTGCCCAATTCCATGCTTCCGTATGCGGAATACGTTATCCTCGACCGCGCTTTGCCGCGCGTGGAGGACGGGCTGAAGCCCGTCCAGCGCAGGATCTTATACACCATGTACGACATGGGGCTTACGCCCGACAAGCCGCACAAAAAGAGCGCGCGCATCGTCGGGGATTGCATGGGTAAATACCATCCGCACGGCGATTCGTCCGTGTACGACGCGATGGTGCGCATGGCGCAGGATTTCAACATGCGCATGACGCTCGTCAACGGGCACGGGAACTTCGGTTCCGTGGACGGCGATCCCGCGGCGGCGATGCGTTATACCGAAGCGCGCCTGGAACCTCTGGCGCTCGAACTTCTGCGCGATATCGAAAAGGATACCGTCCGCTTTACTTTAAACTTCGACGATTCCCTGAAAGAACCCGAAACGCTCCCGGGGAGATTTCCCAACCTTCTGGTCAACGGGGCGTCGGGCATTGCGGTCGGGCTTGCGACCAACATTCCGCCGCACAACCTCGGCGAAGTGATCGACGGCATCGTTGCCTACATCGACAATCCGAAGATCAAGCTGTTCGAGATGATGAAGTACATCAAAGCCCCCGATTTTCCGACGGGCGGCTACATCGTCGCAAACGAGCTGGTGCAGGCATACCAGACGGGGCGCGGCAAGATCCTTCTGCGCGCAAAGGTGAACGTGGAGGAAGGGGACAACGACAAGAAACTGATCGTCATTACCGAACTTCCGTACCAGGTCAACAAGGCGCGGCTGCTTACGAAAATTGCGGAACTGCGCGAGGAAAAGAAAGATATTTTGGGCGGGATCTCCGAGCTCACGGACGAATCCGACCGTCACGGCATGCGTGCCGTCGTCAAGGTCAAAAAGGACGCGGACGTGGACAAGGTGCTCAACGCGCTGTATAAGTACACGGATCTGGAAACTTCGTTCGGCATCAACATGGTCGCGATCGCCGAGGGCAAGCCGCAGCAGATGGGGCTTTTGGACATCATCAAATATTATGTGGCGTACCAGCGCGAAGTGGTGCTGCGCCGCACGAAATACGATCTTGCGCAGGCGAAAGAGCGCTGCCATATTTTGGAAGGGCTGATCATTGCGGTCAGAAACATCGACGAAGTGATCGAGATCATCAAAAAATCGGAGAGCGTGCCCGTTGCAAGGCAGCGTTTGCGCGATCGGTTCGACCTTTCCGAGCGCCAGGCGCAGGCGATCCTCGATCTGCGGCTCGCGCGGCTGACCAAACTGGAAATTTATAAGCTGGAACAGGAGCTGGAAGAGCTGAAAAAGCTGATCGCAAAGCTGACGGCGATCGTGGAAAACAAAAAGCTGCAGATGCAGGTGGTGCAGGAAGAGCTGAAAGAGATCAAGAAAGCGTATAAAAGCGAGCGCAAAAGCTCTCTCGTTTTGGATGTTTCGGATATCAAGGTGGAAAAATTCGACGATGTCCGCCCGAGCGAGAAGTG
>CALVMA010000153.1 GCA_944341655.1 uncultured Clostridia bacterium
GCCACGTATTCGCGGCTCCCCTTATGCGCTTCGATCCAGTCCAAGAGCGTGAGCTCGTACTGCGCAAGTTTGAAAAGAATTTCGGGCTTTTTGTTTCCCTTGCCCAGCTCCTTTTCCATATCCTTCACGACTTCCGCAATGCGCTTGTCCCCCGCGTGTTTGTTATACGATTCGAAAAGGTCAAGTTCGGAGTTTTCCTCGATCTCCACGCCCAGGTTATACAGCTGCTGAATGGGCGCGTTGCACGCGAGAAAGTTCATGGGACGAGGCCCGAAAGAGATGATCTTCAGATGTTTTAAAGCATATACGGCGCGCGCAACGGGCAGAAATTCATGGAGCATATCCGCGCACTCCTCCGCATCGCCTACGGGATATTCGGGAATATATGCCTTTACCCCGCGAAGGTGCAAATTATACGACGCGTTCAGCATGCCGCAATAGGCGTCGCCGCGGGAATCGGAAAGGACGGGGATATTTTCTTCCGCCGCGGCAAAAAACATCACCGCGCCCCCGACTTCCGCCGCAAATTCTTTGGCGAGCATGGTCTCGGAAATTTCGGGGCCGAAGTTGCCGAGGTACACCGCCAAAGCGTTGCAGCCCGCCTTTTTTACGTCCGCAAGTGCCTGTTTCATATGTATTTCGCTCTCCACGATGCAGACGGGGCATTCGTAGACGTCTTCTTTGCCGTATTTTTTCTCATACGCCGCAACCAACGCCTTGCGCCTGTTCACCGACAGGCTTTCCGGAAAACAGTCGCGCGACACCGCCACGACCCCCACTTTCATTTTCGGTATGTTTTGCATTTTCTTTCTCCTTTCTTGAATAATACTGCGATCTGCAATTTATTTTATTATAGCACAAACACAAAAAAATGCAAGGTCCCCGCAAAAAATTATGATTTTTTTGCATCGGGAGGCACTTCCTCCGATACGGGCGGACTTTCTTGCGAGGCGTCCTGTATTTTTTCCGCCTTTTGACGTTTGCGCCGAAAAAGAGGAGTATCCTGCGCGCACAGCCAGGCGCCGACCGCCATGACCGCGAGCGCCGCGAAAAACAAAAGATCCGGCATCTGTCTGAACACCGCAAACGACAAAACCACCCCGATAAAAGGAGCCACGGCATAATAGGCGCTCGTGCGCGCCGCCCCCAAATACCTTTGCGCGCGCACATAAAAAAAGATGCTCAATCCGTACGCGACCAGACCTATCCCCATGGCCGCAAACACGCTCCAGACCGCCGTCACGCGCTCTCCGACGCAAAACCCGATCGAAAGCGAGCCTGCGCCCGAACACAGCCCCTTGATCACCACGATCTGCAAAGGATCTTTGGAAGAAATTTTTCGCGTGCAGTTGTTTTCAAATCCCCAGCAAAGACAGGCGAGCAAAATAAAAAGCGAACCCGCAGAAAAACGAAAACTCGCAATGTCTTCAAACGACAGCAAAAAGCAGGAAACCGTCACAAACACGATCCCGACCCAAAGCCGCGCACTGATCTTTTCCCCGAACACGCACAGCGCGACGACCGCCGTCGCCACGATCTCAAAATTGTTCAGAAGCGACGCGCTTTCCGCCGCCGTCACCGTAAGGCCGATCATAAGACACACGGGCGCGGCGATATCCAACAGCACCATCGCCGCCGTGTACGGAAATTCTGCACGCGTAAGTTTCCGTTCCTCCCTTCCGCCGCCGCATACATAACGCACCGCGCCCGCCAAAGCCATTCCCGCGCCCGCTCCCAAATATAAAAAGCCCGCCATAAGCGTCGGAGGAAGATAACCCAGCATTATCTTGGAAAAAGGCGCATTCAATGCGTACAGCACCGCTGCCAAAATCGCAAAAAATATGCCCGTTCGCACCGCCTTGTTCATAAAAGCCTGTCCACCGCCTCTTTCAGCCGCTCGATCGTCCACTCGTCTTCCTTCTTTACGGCGTCGACAATACAATGGTCGATATGATCTTTCAAAATCACTTTGCTCACCGCCGCCAGCTCCGCACGCACCGCCGAAAGCTGGATCAGCACTTCACTGCATTCCCTGCCTTCCGCAACCATCTCTTTCACCGACGCCAAATGCCCGATCGCACGGGACATCCTGTTGAGCACCGCCCGCGTATGCGCGTGTTTTTCCATGCTTCCTCTCCTAAAAATATATCCCCCCACGGGGGTTATTTCTATCAGAAAATTATAAATAAATCGAAAAATTTGTCAAGCGGATCCATGCCTCTTCCCGCCGCGGAAAAAAGTTGCGCGCTTTTAAGCACGGCAAAGCGCCGCCCGCAAAAATTTGCGGGCGGCGCTTTGTTTGCATCACCTGTTGTATTCTCGCGCAGGCGGTCTGCCCAAAAACGGGCGTGCCCTTTCAAGCCCGCTCTTTGACAAAAAAGCCGACGCCCTTTGCCTGTAAAAAAATCACCGCGGCGCCGATTTCGGCGCCGCGGTGAGACTGTGCGTTGTCATGCGTTCCCGCAAGGGATGGCAAAACCGCCGCTTTTCCGTTTAAAAGGCACGGGGGTTTTGGTAAAGTCTTTGCTTTTTCATTAAAAAACATCCCCGCAGAGATCTGCGGGGATGTTTGCATTATTGCGCTTTGTAAACGCTGACTTGCTTTCTGTCTTTGCCCAATCTTTCGAACCTGACCACGCCGTCGATGAGAGCAAACAACGTATCGTCTTTGCCGATGCCTACGTTGTTCCCTGCGTGGAACTTCGTTCCGCGCTGGCGGACGAGAATATTCCCGGCCAGCACTTCCTGCCCGTCCGAACGCTTTACGCCGAGGCGTTTCGCTTCGCTGTCGCGCCCGTTGTGGGACGAACCGGTTCCTTTTTTATGAGCAAATAAATTGATAAGAATCATTTATTTATCCTCCTTAAAAAATGTGTGCCGCGATTTTGCGGCTGCCGCCTTTGATTACAGCGTGATCTTTTCGATCTTGACCGCGGTGAAGGGTTGGCGATGGCCTTGCTTTTTGCGCTCGTTCTTCTTCGCCTTGTACTTGAACACGACGATCTTTCTGAACTTATCCTGCGCTTCAACCTTTGCGCTGACTTTGGCGTTCGCCACATCCGCGCCGACCTTGATCCCGTCGTCTGCAGAAACCAAAACCGCTTTGAACTCGACCGTTGCGCCGACTTCTGCGTTCAGCTTTTCTACGCGGACAACGTCGCCCTCGGAAACTTTGTATTGCTTGTTTCCGTTCTCGATGATTGCGTACAAAATATTTTACCTCCTCTATCCAGTCTCGCCGTGTGCCAAGGCGGTGCGCGGCGCGCACGCTTATAAAGCCCGCTACGAGCGGCTCATGTGTAATATTAGCATATTACCCTTCGGCTGTCAAGCGATTTTGACCGCCGCCGTGCATTTTTTACTTTTCGTAGACGCTTCTTTTGAGTATCCCGATATACGGCAGGTTGCGATAGCGCTCCGCATAATCCAGCCCGAACCCGACGACAAATTCGTCCGCACAGTCAAAACCCTTGTAATCCGCTTCGATGGGCACGACGCGGCGGCTGTATTTGTCCAGCAGGGCGCAGATCTTTACGCTCTCCGGTTTCCTCGAATACAGCATCCTCTTCAGATACGAAAGCGTATACCCCGAATCGATGATGTCCTCCACGATGATCACATGGCGCCCCTCGATCTTGCGGTCAAGGTCCTTGATCAGTTTGACTTCGCCCGAGGACTTGGATCCCGCGCCGTACGAAGATATCGCCATAAAGTCCATTTCCACGGGTATGGTCATGGCGCGCAAAAGATCGGCGTAAAACATCACGCTCCCCTTCAATATCCCGACCATCAGCGGGTTCTTGCCCGCATATTCTTTGTCCAGCCTCGCCGCAAGCTCGCGGATCCGCTCGTCCAGCTGTTCCTTGGAAAACATGATGCTTTCTACGTCCTGGTGCATTTTTCTTCTCCTTCTTCATAGAGTATCAATGTATATATCTGTTCCGAACCGCCGTCCAGCCTGACTTTGTCCGAGATCTCGGCGCCGAATACCGCAAAGACCTCCTTCCCGCAGGCGATCACGGGCAAACGGTCCCGTTCCCGTTTCGGAATTTTTTTATCGATAAAAAATTCTTTGAGTTTCTTCGTGCCCGATCCGAATTTGCGGAACACGTCCCCCTCTCTGCGCAGCCGTATCACGCAATCGGACGGAAATTTTGCCGCGTCGGCATACAGCGCGCCCTTTTCCTCCCTTTTGCCGCGATACACCGCCGCGATCCTGCCCGAAAACGCAAATTCGCCTTCCCCGAACGCATATTCCTTCCGCTCGGCCTCCGCCTCGCGGAAAAGGCAGATCTTTCCGTACTCGCGCGCGGCACGGATCCCGCACGGCAGATGCACCGTCTTTCCGTTCTCTCCCGCAAGCAAGCCGTACACGCCGTCCAGATTTTCCAGCGTGTAATCTTTTTCCGCCCCCAGATGCTTCAACGCCCGCACGATACAGCGGTAAAACAACGGCTTCGGCGCGCTCTCCGCTATAAAACAGCGCTCCCCCTCCGTATAATAGGCGTCCGTCAGGGAATACAGATAATCGTCGTCCTCCCGCGCCAGGCGCGAAAACCGATACAGCGAACGGTCCGCTTCCGCAAACCTGGTGCGCACTTTGTCCATTATTTCCCGCCGCAAAAAATTACGGGCGTAAGACGTGTCCGCATTGCTCTCGTCTTCCCGCCATTGCAGCCCGTTTTTCCGCAAATACTCTTCGATCTCCGACTTCGGCACCCCCAGCAGCGGCCGCACGATCCACTTATCCCGCAACGGCTCCGCCGTCACGCCGAACCGTTCGGCAAGCTCCTCCGCCGCAATCCACGAGCGGATCCCGCCCGCTCCCGTCATCGCGCTTCCGCGGAACAAATTGAAGAGCACGCTCTCCGCATTGTCCCCCGCATGGTGCGCCGTCGCGATCACGTCGGCAAAATCTTCCGACAAAATGCCGAGAAATATTTCGTACCGCACCCGCCGCGCCGCGTCCTCGATGCCTATGCCCCATTCCCGCGCAAGGCGGGGCACGTCCTTCGCATAAACGCGCAAAGGCACTCCCTGCTCTTCACAGAGCCTTCGGACAAATTCCGCATCGCCCGCCGAGCTTTCGCCGCGGATCCCGTGCTCGACATGCACCGCGCTCAGCGCGATCCCGCACGATGACGCCGCCTCTTGCAAAATATGCAGGAGCGCGACCGAATCCCCGCCGCCCGACAGGGCAACGCATACGCGTCGGTTATGAAGTTTCGCAAATTCGCCCGCATTCATACGTTCATTATACAACAGTTCCGCTCCGAATGCAATAAAATCGCGGCAAAATCGCCGCATCTTCCCCGCTTGCCGCCCGCCTTTCAGCGGTACAGGCGCTCGGGAAGCGCAAACACGCGCGGCTTGTCTTTGCGAATGCGCCGCTCCAGGCTCTCGATGACCGTTTCGCGCACCTTCTGGTTATAGACAGACCGCCCGAAATTGAAAAGATACGCCGCAAGGCAGGCGATCGCCATAAACGGCAAAGACGCTCCGCCGAAAATTTCCACGCCCAGCAGGACAGGCGCAAAAAGAGTGTTCGTCGCCGCCCCGAACACCGCCGCATAGCCGAGCGCGGCCGCAACCGCAGGGTCGATCCCGAACCAATTTCCCGCCGCCGCGCCCAGACAGGAGCCTGCCGCAAACAGCGTGGTCACTTCCCCGCCCAAAAAACCGACCGACAAAAATACGGCGGTGAACAGCAGTTTCACGATCCAATCGTAAGCGGCCGCCCGCCCTGCAAACGCGTCGGCGATCAGATCGGTGCCCAGTCCGCTGTACCTGCCTTTGCTCAACCAGAGCAGACAGGCCAGCATCAGCCCCGCGACCGCGGCGCGCACATACGCGTTCTTGCAGGACGCGGCAAAAAATTTTGCCGCATATTTGCGCGCGACGCAAAAGATCAGCCCCGCGATGCCGCACAGCGCCCCGAACACAAAGACGCGCAAAAACAAAGACACGTCCAGCGCAAAATCAAAAGAGACCGCATAGACGGAATGGCTGACGTGGCACAGCTGCACCGTAAAATATGCCGCAAACGCGGAAAACACCGAAGCCACCAGCGCACGCAGGCGGATCCCGCCGACGACGGTCACTTCCAGCGCAAAAAACAGGGCGCAGACGGGTGTCCCGAACAGCGCGGAAAAACCTGCCGCCATGCCCGCCACCAGCAGGATCTTATCGGCGTCGCGCAGAGGCACCTCTTTCCCGATGCCCATGCCGATCGCCGCGCCGATCTGCACGCCGGCGCCTTCCCTGCCTACGCTCGCGCAGAACAGATGCGCCGCCCAGCCTCCCGCAAACTGAAAAGCCGCGTTGCGCAGAGGAAAGTTTCCGATTTCGCCGCGGCTTGCCGAAAAGAGCGCCCCCATTCCGACGGGCGAGTTCTTCCCGAAAATGCGGAGCACCGCCACGGTCAATACTCCCACGACGGGCAAAAACCAAACGTATAGCGAAAAATGTGCCATTCCGAACGCTCCGAGCTTATCCACTCCCGCGCCGAATATGCCGCCTACGGCTCCCACCGCCATGCCGACCGCCGTACCGAGAAAGGCATAGACGATCTGCTCCGCAAAAAGAAAAGCGCCGCTTTTTTCCCGAAATTTCCCCGCCATACTATTCCTGCCCCGCGGCAAGCGGCGCAAACCGCGCTCCCACATACGCCGCCAACGCCTCGGGAGAAAGCCGCATCTGCATTCCCACCTTGCCCGCGCTCACATAAATTTGCGGAAATTGCCGCGCGCTTTCGTCGATAAACGTGCGGAAACGCTTCTTCATTCCCACGGGCGAACAACCGCCGTGAATGTACCCCGTCAAAGGCTCCAGCTCTTTTTGACGGATCATCGCCACCGACTTGTACCCCGCCGCCTTTGCCGCCAGCTTCAGATCCAGCGTCGAACAGACAGGTACACAAAAAACCGCGTGCTCCCCTTTGTCCGATACCGTCACAAGCGTCTTGAACACGGCGCGCGCATCTTCCCCGAGAAGCCGCGCAACTTCCTCCCCGTCCGTCACCTCCGGCGAATAACTGAAAGAGGTGTAAACAATCTTTTTCGCGTCCAAAAGACGCATCGCATTCGTTTTTTCCATACACAACCCCGCTTTTGCCCCGCACGGCAAAAGTTTTTTCGCTTTGCGATCCATTATACCACAGCTTCCGACCAAAAGCAAACCGTATAAAGATCACTTGCAGAAAAAACCCGCCGCACCGCTTTCCCTGCGGCAAAAGCAAACCGCAAGGTGGGCTTTCCCCGCGGGGAAAGCCCTCCTTGCGACATTTTTTATTCGACGGTGACAGATTTTGCCAGGTTGCGCGGCTTATCGGGATCAAAGCCGCGCAGCAGGCACATGCGGCAC
The DNA here is from genome assembly GCA_944341655.1 of uncultured Clostridia bacterium. Lineage (GTDB taxonomy): Bacteria > Bacillota > Clostridia > Christensenellales > Borkfalkiaceae > Borkfalkia. The sequence goes on from CALVMA010000153.1 coordinate 7,363, forward strand.
GCAAAATACTGCAGCGGTATCACGGAAACGAGGGGCATGAGCTTTTCGGGCAGGGCGGGCAAGAGACAACCGAAATCCGCACAGCTTTCCGAAATCGCGCGCTCGTTCTGCGAAAGAATGACGGTGAACGCACCCCGCGCTTTTGCCTCCGCGAGCGCGTTTTCCGTCTTTGCGGCAAGTTTTTCCGAGGTGGATACGGCAAGGACGGGAAACCCGTCTTCGACGAGCGCCAGCGTGCCGTGTTTGAGTTCGCCCGCGGCATACCCTTCCGCAAAAATGTAGGCGATCTCCCGCAGTTTGAGCGCCCCTTCCGCCGCCGTGCGCACGTCCGCCCCTCTGCCGAGATAAAACATCGCGCGCTCGTTTTTGAGTTTTGCCGCCAGCACGGAGATCTGCGGAAAACACCCGAACGCGCTCTCCGCCGCCGCAGGCAGTTCGCCCAGCCTGCAAAACCAATCGGGAAATTCCTGAACGCGGTAAAATTTGATCTGCGCCGTCAGATAATACAGGCAAAGCAGCTGACAGTTATAGCTCTTTGTGGCGGCGACGGCGATCTCCGGCCCCGCACGCATGACGATCGCAAAATCGGCGAGCGCGGCGAGCGACGACTGCGCTATGTTGGTCACGGCAAGCACATACGCGCCGCGCGCCTTCGCCAGGCGCGCCGCTTCCAGCGTGTCCGCCGTTTCGCCGCTCTGCGAAACGGCGACAAACAGATCTTTTTCCCCGATCAGCGGATCCCGATAACGAAATTCCGACGCCGCAAAACAAAATACGGGACATCTTGCCTCCGACTCCGCCGCATCCTTAAACGCCTGCGCCGCATTCAGCGCCGTCCCGCATGCCGCGGCAAAAATGCGCTCCGCTTGGCGCAGAGCGCGCGCACACGGCGCAAAATCCGTCTTTTGCAGGCTCTCCAACGTATCCGCCAGCGCGCGCGGGATCTCCGCGATCTCCTTTTCCATAAACGTGCCCGCAGATACGGACGCCGCACGGTTCTCGGGCGCAACGCGCACGAACGTTTTTTCGATCTGTCTGCCCGCTTTATCCAGAAAACAGATCTCTCCCTCCCCGATACGGAAAAATTCCCCGTCGCACGCGGGACAGATATATTCCGCCGCGCCGCACAGCGCAGGCACGTCGCTGCAAACGTAGAGCGCATCCCGCGACGCCCCCGCGATGAGCGGACTGCCCTGCCGCGCACAGACGATCTCGCGCGGATAGTCCGCACACAAGACCGCGATCGCGTACGAACCTTTCAACTGCCCGCACGCTTGCACCACCGCCGAAAAAAAATCCCCCGTATATGCGCGCGAAATGAGCTTTACGATCACTTCGCTGTCCGTTTCGGAAAAAAAAGTCTCTCCTTCCGAAACGAGCGCGGCGCGCAACGCGGCATAATTTTCCACGATCCCGTTGTGCACGAGCGCAAATTTCCCGCAAACGTGCGGATGCGCGTTTGCGTCCGACGGCTTGCCGTGCGTCGCCCATCGGGTGTGCCCGATCCCCGTATCCCCCGCAAACGGCTTCCCTTTCAGATTGCTCACATACCCCTTCTTCTTTCGCACCGACACCCCGTCCGCATTCAGTACGGCGATCCCCGCCGAATCATACCCGCGGTATTCCAGGCGCGTCAGCGCCGTAAAAATCTTTTCGTAACAGTTTTCTGCCGATACACAGCCTACGATCCCGCACATGCTTTCCCCTCCGCCCGCATCACCGCGCGCCGCACCGCCTCCGCCGCACTCTTCGCGGCGGAAAGCGTTTCCGCTTCCGCAAAAATCCGTATCACAGGCTCCGTCCCCGACGCCCGCATCACCAGCCGATCTACCTTTTCACTCTCCCTCGCCGCCGCCGCTCGCACTTCCTCGTTGCCCAAAACCCGTACTTTGTCCGCCACCCGCACGCTCAGATTATACTGCGGCAGAAGCTTTACTTCCGCCAGCTCGCTGAGCGGCGCCTGCGCGATCAGCTCCGCCAGCTTCACCGACGTCAGTATCCCGTCCCCCGTCGTGGAATACTCCGACAAAATTATGTGCCCCGATTGCTCTCCGCCCACCGCCGCTCCGCTCTTGCGCATATACTCCGCAACATATTTATCCCCGATGTCCGTGCGCGCCAACTCGATCCCCCGCGCATTCAGATACCGCTCCGCTCCCGTATTGGTATGCGACGTCCCCACGGCAAGATCTTTCGGCAGCCTCCCACGCTTTTTCATCTCCGCCGCCAAAATGCACAGCACCGTATCCCCGTCCGCTATTTTCCCGCGGCTGTCCGCCGCGATCAGCCTGTCGGCATCCCCGTCATAACAAAAACCCGCATCCGCACCCGTTTGCTTCACCGCCCGACACATCCTTTCAGGATGCAGCGCCCCGCACCCCTCGTTTACCAGCTTCCCGTCCCGACTGCACCCCAGCAGCACTACCTCCGCTCCCAGCCGCCGAAATATCCGCGGCGCATAAGCCCCCGCCGCCCCGTTCGCACAGTCTAAAACAAATTTCTTGCCCCGCAGATCCGCCTTACAGGCCCCAACCAAAGCATCGGCATACTCCCCGCGCTTCTGCATCTTTTTCGCCTTGCCGATCTGCATCGCCGACACAAACGCGTATTCGTCAAACCAATGCTCCGCTCGCTCCTCCTGCCTTTCACCCAGCTTGCAGCCCTGCGCATCGAATACCTTCAACCCGTTAAACTCCGGCGGATTGTGCGACGCGCTGATCATCACCCCGAACGCAGCTCCCTCCCTTCGCACAAAAAATGCCACCGCCGCCGTGGGCACCACTCCGCACATGAGCACTCCGCCGCCGCCCGCCGTCACACCCGCCGCCAGCGCCAGCCCCAACATATCCGACGACGTGCGCGTATCCTGTCCCACCACGACCAGCGGCTTGCTCTTCAAACGGCAAAGCGCATTCCCCAGCGCAAACGCCGTGCGCGCCGTCAGCTCTTCGCCCGCCACGCCGCGGATCCCGTCCGTTCCGAAATACTTGCCCATCCGCTCCCTCCCGCAATAAGAAATCACTCCATACTATGCCGATTTCAAAAAAGAAGTGTCTCGAATCACGGCCCGCATTGCACCCCCGCCCGTACCGCGTCGCGGTACGGGCGGGGGTGCTCCTTCTGTCCGCGGCGATGCGTCCGCCGCGCATGCGCCGTCCGCACAAAATACGCGCTCAGCACAAAACGCGCCTATTCCCTCGCTTTCAGACAAAATAAGCGGCGGCGGCAATTTTATTGCCGCCGCCGCTTTATTGAATTTCCTGTCACGCGCGCACTTTACAGCGCGCCCAACACTTCCCCGATCTTTCCGTCAATAAACAAAACGCCGTCCATTCCGCGCATGGGCGCGCCTTTGTTGATCACGACGATGTTTTCCCCGCCGAAATAATCGATCAATCCCGCCGCAGGATATACGTTCAGAGAAGTTCCGCCGATGATCAGCGTATCGGCGCGGCGGATCGCATTCACCGACGCCTCCAAAACCCCGCCGTCCAACGGCTCCTCATACAGCACTACGTCCGGCTTCACGACGCCGCCGCACGTACAGCGCGGTACGCCTTTCCCGCGCAGGATCTCCTCCAATCCGTAAAACTTCCCGCACTCGGTGCAATGGTTTCTCCATACGCTTCCGTGCAGCTCCAATACGTTCTTGCTCCCCGCTTTCTGATGCAGTCCGTCAATATTCTGCGTCACCACCGCAAAAAGCTTTCCCTCATTTTCCCACTCCGCCAACTTGCGGTGCGCCGCGTTCGGCTTCGCTTCGGGATACAGCATCTTGTCCCTGTAAAACTCAAAAAATTCATCCGTGTGACGCACGAAAAATGTGTGCGACAAAATTTGCTCGGGCGGGTATTTGTACTTTTGTTTGTACAACCCGTCCTGCGAACGAAAATCAGGGATACCGCTTTCCGTGCTCACGCCCGCGCCCCCGAAAAATACCATGCGCCGCGATCTTTCCGCGATCGCCCTTAACTTTTCCATGCTCTCGGCATCCATAAAATTCCCCCTCCTCCATTCTTTCGGCATTTTTGCTCTTCCGCCGCTTTAAAACGCTTTCTCTCGCAAACCGTTCAAAAACTTACCGCTTTCCGCACCGCTTTAAAACGCGGGATCCTCATTCAACGATGCCGCAGTCTGCAAACCGTATTGCGGGCTACGCTACGGCATCTTGCTTGCCTTACTAAAAGCCGAACGGCGGATAAATCCGCCGTTCACATCAGTCTTCTACTCCTTCGTTGAGCTTCTCCAAAAGCTCTTCCAGGTCTTTGCCGTGAACACTCACCGCTTCCCCGATCGTCTCACCGTGCGCCATCGCACATCCAAGACAATGCATGCCGTATCCCATCAAAATCTGCGCAGAATCGGGATTGAGTTTCAGACAATCCATGATCAGCGTATCAGCCGTAATTTTTGCCATATCCGATTTCTCCTTTTCGCCGCACCTTACCCGCGGCAGTTATTTTCTTATTCTTATTATACCATTCGCCTCGCAAAATTACAAATCTTTTCCGCAAAATTTTCAACAAAATACCCTCCCTCTTTTGGTCCGCCTTTCCCTTTCCGCTTGACTTCGCCCTCTCTTTCTCTACCGCTTTTCTTTCTTCTCCTAAAACCGCACAGGATTTTGCCGCCTTTTCTCCCCGTTTCCTTTCCATTTGTGGATAACTTTGTGGATAACACCGCCCGATGTCCATTTTATCCACATATTCCCCCGCTTTTTTATGGCTTTTTTTGATTGTCAAGCCTTTCTGACTCTAATTATCAAAAAAGTTATCCACATTTTATCCACATTTATCCACACAAACGCACATTTTCGACAAAAACCGCAAATAAATCGATAAAATTAAAAATTTTTATCAACAAAAATAGAAACATCTGTTCACAAAGTGAAAAAAGAACCCGAACGAACAAGAAAAAATCGCGGCGGCGGGTAAAAATCATTGACAAAGCAAAAAAATATGGTATAATGTATAGGTACGTTTTAATTAAGCGCAATAGTTTTGCGCCCTTAGCTCAATTGGATAGAGCGTTGGTCTACGGAACCAAAGGTTAGGGATTCGAGCTCCTTAGGGCGCGCCACAAAAAGAGTGAATGGATAAACCCATTCACTCTTTTTGTTATGTGTCAAAAGCAGGCTCGAATGGGTTGCCGCAAGAAAAGTGGGAGCATAGCAACGCACGGACGGCAAGCTATTCGCGTCGGCGGCCTGTTGAAATTTTCCCTCGGTTTGTGCTATAATATTTGTGCCATAATAAAGGCACACGGTTTTCAGAGGAAAGAGAGAATGCAAGATCGGAAAATTCTTTGTACTACTTTTCAAGAGGGTTTTTGTAAAACGAATGCCATATTGACGCATTATACAAGAACGGGCAGCCGCAAACCGCCGATCGTATTGCTGCACGGGTTGGCTGCCGACGGAATGTGTTGGAAACAGATCGCGCAAGCATTGGCCGATAATTTTGACGTAATCATGCCCGACGCGAGAGGGCACGGGAAATCAAGCGCCCCCGACGACGGTTATAACTATAAAAATTTGAAAAATGACGTAATTGCGTTTTTAACGGCAATGAATTTGTCCGACGTTGTATTGGTCGGGCATTCTATGGGCGGTTTAACAGCCGCGCTGGCTGCTGGCCGATCCTCTTCTGT
>CALVMA010000154.1 GCA_944341655.1 uncultured Clostridia bacterium
CTCTTCGCTATGTCGCAATACCGATGAAATTTCCCCTTCCGATAATAGCGCCCCGGCGGAAAAGGCAGAATTTCTCCCGCCGCCAATCCCGTAAGGTTCTTCGGTTCGCTCGCAAATACGATCGCCCCGCCGTCGGTGTATCCGTAATAAAGAGGCCGGATCCCGATCGGATCCCGCGCCGCAATGTATTCGTCCCTTTGCCCGTCGTACAATACCAACGCAAACTCCGCGTCCAGCATGGAAAACATTTTTATACCGTATTCCCGATACAACGGCAGCAGGATCTCGCAATCGCTGTCCGACGCAAACGCGTACCCCAGCTCTTCCAACCGCCTCTTTAAAGGCCGAAAACCGTATATCTCCCCGTTGCAAACTACTTTGTCTTTGCCCATCGAAAACGGCTGCATCCCCGCCGCGTTCAGCCCCATGATCGCCAGACGATGAAACGCCATGTAGCCCGAAGGCGTCTTTTCCACCCGACTCATGTCCGGCCCGCGCGATACCGTACGGTAAAACCCGTCCAACATGGTCTTGTAATCCACTTCCTTTGTCGTACAGCAAAAAATCGAACACATCTTCTTTCCTCTCCCGAAGATTATTTTTTTCGGGCGACGCTTAAAAAATCAGCCTTTCGCCCTGATCCTTGCTCAGGGCGAAAGGCTGTCTGCTCTCCTTTTCGCGGTGCCGCCTGATTTCACGCCGCCGCATTCCCTCGGCAACGCCTCTTACCTTCTTCCAAAGGCTTCGCTGTAACGGGCGTGCCCGTCGGAAACTACGCAGGATCTGCTCCCTTCGCTTCCGCCGCTCTCGGGTGTTCTTCACACGGTAAGGAATACGGTGCTCCCAGCTTTCGCACCGCTCTCTGCAATCCCTTTTTCCGCACTACTTTTCCCTGTCGTCGCGCTTTTTATGTCCGCATTGTAACATACTTTTTCTTTTATTGTCAATGCCGTACGTCCATTTTAAAGTATTGTTCTTTTTTAACGCCGCCATTCAAAATATTTATACCCCCGCCGCCACCCTTTTGCCCCAAGCCCTGCAAACCTTTTTTGTCTTTAAACCCGCTCAAAACAGCGCCGCCCTTTTCCTATTTCGGACTTTTTCCGCCAACGGCAAAGGGGCAGGCGTTTGCAGTTTGCAAACGCCTGCCCCTTTCATCAAACACGGGCGCCCGCACGGACGCCCATTCCTTTTTTCATGAATTTTTCAGACGGTATATTCATAGACATAATCGTCCATGACGTATCCTTCGCCGATATCCGTAACGATGCTGTCCGTCCGCCGAAACCCGAATTTTTCGTACACGGCCATCGCGCGCGCGTTTCGTTTATTGACCGTCAGATACACCGCCCGCAATCCGAGCTGCTTTGCAATGTCCGCGATTGTATCCAATGCTTTTTTTCCCAAACCTTTGCCGCAAAAACCGGGAAACAAATACAGCTTTGACAAAAAAAGCTTCTCTTCTTCCGCCTCGAGCACACAATAGCCCGCTTTCTCTTCCGCCGAACGAATATAAAAATAAATCGCTTTCCCGCCCTTGATCTGCGTACGGATCGCAGACGCACTCTGAAATTTACCGGTCATATAATCCACTTGCGCCTCACCCAATAATCCGTCATACGCCGAATGCCATGCTTTTCGGATAAGCGCGGCCAGCGCTTCGCATTCCTGTTGCGGCACAAGTTTCAAAATTTTTTTCATATTTTCTCTGCCTTCTTTTGTTTTACTGAATTTATTATATTCCTTTCCCGTATCTATGTCAATGCATTCCGTAATCCTTTTTTATTAAAATTCGACATGTTTTGCCAATTTGTTCTTAATTTCGCGAACATTTTTGCCCTTGTTTTGCAATACAGTAATAAAAAACGCCGCAGTCCGCATCCGCTGCGACAAAAAATGAGGTAGTTATGCAAGAATTTCTGAGCGATTTCATCGGAAAACCGCTGCTCACGCGCAGCGGAGAACGCATCGGCTATGTGCGAAACGTACAGACGGACAAAAAACTGACAAAAATCCGCAACCTTGAATGCTGCGACGACGAGGAGGAAGAATTTTTACTGCCCCTTTCCGCCCTCGCTTCCTTCGACAAAGACGCCGCCGTCGTGAAAAGCCCCGCCGCCGTACCCTGCAAAGACTGCATCCCCGCGCCGTTCGGCATGCCCGTTTACGCCGAGGACGGCGCCCTGCTCGGCTATGCCGACGACTTTGAACGGGAGGGCAAACAGATCACCGCCCTGCTGCTCTCCGACCGATCCCGCCGCCCCGTCGGCGAGATCGCCGCCGTTTCCGATACCGTTTTCCTCGGCTCGCCCGGAAAAAAACGTTCCGCCGCCCGCCCCGCGCCCCGAAAGAGAGCCCAGCCTTCCGCCGAACCTGCCGCGGAGAAAACCTTTGTTTCGTCTTTCTCCGAAAATCAGACCGCCTCGACCGCGGCCGCCGCCGCGCCCTCGGGCACGGAAAATTTGTCCGAACAAAAAAACGGCGGGATACCCCTTGCGCCCCCTTCCTCCCGTCAGGCAGGCAGCGGATTGCTGACAGGCAAAACCCTGCCCTCCGACCTCAAAGACGCCCGCGGCAACATTATCGCCTGCGCAGGGAGCAAAGTCAGCGCGCAGACCATACGCAAAGCAATGGATCACGGAAAACTCTTTGAATTGACTCTGCTTTGCTGCGGCAATTTTTATCTGCAAAGATAACCGCAAGCTTTCTTATCTTATTTTTCAAAAGGTGCGGCGCCGCAAAATGCGGCGCCGCACCTTTTCGTACGCGCATTCGCTTTCTATACGTTGTATTTTGCCATCATTTTCAAAAGGGAGGCGAGAATGTCGTTGAGCGCCTGCGCTTCCTCCGCCGAGAGATTCCCTTTCGTCCGATACACCGAAAGCAGATCTTCGTATTTTTGCGTTTCCAGCCGATCCCCCGCGCCGAGCGGAAGATTTTTCAGCCTCTCCAATACGGAAAAAATATGCCCCAGGCGCACGTCCTGTTCCACCACCACACCGCGCGTCCGATCGTAACAACGCACCATGCGAGGCCTTTGCTCT